>JACQQR010000167.1 GCA_016206875.1 Candidatus Omnitrophota bacterium | reverse complement strand
GGCACCCACACCATGGTGTTCGGCATCACGATGCGCCGCGGCGCAGACAACGCATCGGAAATACTCGCGCCCTCGCCCAAACTAGACCCTACACTGTCTCGTGCGCTTGCGTCGCGCACCCTCCGATAAGCCTCATGCACTCTTCGGGCGGCCCAGCCATCTGGCCAAAGTGGATGCCAAATATTTAAAATCCCGTCTACCAATTCAAGGTCCCATTGCTGCCCGTGGGGAAAATCATGCGGATTAGATTCAGCTTCGGGAAAGCGCGCGGTATCCAAATCCAGAACGTAACCATCGGCACCCACGTTAAAAGACGTCAATGAACTTAACCGAAATCCCGAAGAAAAAGTGCCCCTCAGACGGTCATGCATCAAATGAAGGACCAAACCCAACCGCGCGCCAAAAGCATGATGCATTTCGCTTTTGTTTGGCGGACGGCCAAAAGCCGCATAAACCAATTCTCGAAGGCTGGCGGTAACATCACCACAGGATGCATCAGCCGGCCATTGTCTGCTCACAATTTCACCCACGCGAATATTCAGCGGTGTTTCGTAAACAAAAATAATTTGCTGATTAATGACGGCCTCCGGAACTCCCGACTCGCGCAACACCCGGGCGGCCTCCCACAGAAAAATATCCTTCATCCCTTGTTGAACGGGCAGCTCGAGCGGCCGCAATAAATAGAATGGCTCCAATGTCGGCGCTTCCACAATACCGTATCGATCCCTGGCCAAAAGGGCTGCCGGATCCTTCTCGGCTAAAGCCTGCAGGTAGGCCCGGCGAAGGCGCCCGGCTGCCTCGGCTTGATGCCGCGCGCTCTCCAATGTTTCTCCGCCAAAAAAGTGTTGGCTTTCATACACGTGTATAGGCTCCCAGTGGAAAGACGATTCCAAAAGCTCCCCGCGGTGGCCTCCGTCCAATAGCTCCGGATTCCAAAATCGTTGCCGGGCATAATTGGCAGGCACTCCTGACCCCTTCACCACACGAGTCCGGGCGCCCTGCGCCAGCGCCTCCGGTGTCATGATGCTCTCGACCGACCGCTGGTGAATGGTGCGTTCCGTCAGGCCGGGCCGGCGCACTACCGGCGCCCACAGTTGTCCATCCTCCCGCAGCTGGAAAAATCCCGCGGCGAGGTCACGCCGGACCTGTTCTTCAGGATCCACCGCATAATTTTTCACAATTTCCACCGGCACCCACACCATGGTGTTCGGCATCACGATGCGGCGTTCGTGATGGGACTCGTGGCGATCTTTGCCCAAACTGGATGCAGAGGCTTCCGCCTTTGCTAATAGGTCTTGCGCCGCCTGAATGCGTGCCCGCTCTGCCCTGATTCCAGGATAGGAGGCAACATTTTTTGTTTCGGCTAAACGTTTTGTGGATTCCAGTATTGCTTTGGCGGCAATGTAGTGTTCCCTATTGATGAGCGCAAAAACCAGGTTGACATAAACGGCAATGATAAATCCGATTTGTTCTCTCACGTGAGGGTACTGTCTGAATGACGGATCAGAAATCAATCTGAGCATTTGGCCGGCAATGGATTGTGCTTCGGGGAGCTTTCCTGATTCAATTTTACGTGCCGCTAAATTGGTATAGCCGGCAATCACAAATTCCATTTGCTTTCGCACATCTTCAAATGCCCGAAAGCGCTCTTCTTTGGCTAACACCAGGGCATTATTCAATGCCGCTTCGGCCAAATCCAAACGGCCTCTCCGGATCGCCGAGGTCACTAAGGTGGTATAGCCAGAAATAATACGCCCCGCCTGACCCAATACTGCGGGATCGCTTTGAAAACGATCTTCCATCACTAAATCGTAAAGGACATTAAATATCTTTTCTGACGCCTCTATTCCGGGAATGGAATATATCCTGCTGAATCGATTGCCTATATTAGTTGCCTTGATGATGAATAGCTGCACGTTTGCCCTGTCGCCAGACTCTTCTTCAAGGCCGCGCTGCATTAATGTGTGCGCTCCTGTAAATTCAGCCTCTGCCGCAACCACGTCTCCCTGATTGATATATTGATGAGCCCTATAAAAATGATCTGCAATTTCCTCATCCACCCCCAAACTGGCGCCGGAAGCAAACTGTGCGCGGTTTTGATCGGTGATCATTTCTCGCCCCACCAGGCAGCCGAGGCCGCCGCCAAGCCCTGGCATATACTGAAGCGCTTCTTCTTCACGCAGCATAATAAATGCCCCCTCCTTCAGTCCCAATCGAGCTATCGTTTGGGGCGCATAATTAAACAGCAGTTGTCCATTCGGCAGGATGACGTAATTCGTCGGGTTGAAATGAGTTTCGTCCGGATGCACTTCCACAATGCGTAATTGCTGATCGTGAATGAATGTTTGAAACACCGAGTGGGAACGCATTTCTGCACGGTATAGCGGATCGATCAATAAAGCAGGTTTGCCCGATTGGGTTAAGCCTTGCGGAATCCATGCCATAACCATATCGATATGGGCATTACCGATGAGATATACTTCGTTGAAATACTTGAAAGTAGCCCAGCCTGCGGGTAAACGATACGATCGAAGTAACTCATATCCGGGCATACCTTTTAGAGCGGCTTTCAATTGCGTGGTGTGGGAACGGTCCAATGAATCAGCAAATAGCATGAATGGCGTTTTGCCTATTCCCGGGATAGAGGCTCCGCCCTCGCTAATATTAATCAACCCCAATCCCGGCTGACGAGCGAATAAATGGTTTGTCCCCGTTCCGCGATGTTTGGGGCCGTGCGGCTGGAGGTAATACAGTTTTTCCCCGTCTATATCGGGCAGCCAAACCCGGCTGTCTTTGGCCCATAAATCCCCTTCCGGGTTTCCGTCGCGGTGAACGGGAATATCCAGGCTGGCCAAGAGCCGTGTGATCCCTAAGATTTCAGTTTCCGGATCAAACTCCCCACGCTCCGCATGAATGATAAATTTTACCATCAAAGAATAATGCGGCGGTGGGATATACCGATTTTTCACTGCTTCCGTGTTCCAAACCGCTTGGTAACTGCGAAGACCTGATTGCAATTTCTGATACACCGCCTGATTTTTTAATACCCATACCATCAGTACAGCCAGCTTGAATACCGTAGCACCGAGAAAATACCCAAGCTCATTCGGTGACATACAAATTAAATACTCCACCGGCCGCCGGCCCAACTGTGCCAGTTCAAGCGGAAGTAAAAAACCTTCCAGCAAGCGATCCATCCTTTCTACTTCCTTCGCCGGTAATCCTCTCAGTAGTTGCATGAAGGCTTGATAATCTTGTCCCAATATTTGCCCTTCCTCAGGAGAAGCAATCGAAGTAAATAAGCTCATTAAAGGCAATGCTTCCAAAATATTCATGTCCTGCATTAAGGGAATCACTCCAGATATCACCTCTAGTAAAAAATTGAGCAAAGCGCTTTCTCGGGAAAGGTGCATTGCCAATGCTTCCGGTCGGTTAAAACTGGTCACCACGACTCCCTGCCGGGCACTACGTGGCACCGAATAAATATCATAAGGATCGCCCGATTCACCCTGCATAAAGATTCTTTTCTCCAGCTGCGGCGCGCCCAAACTATTTCCCGCCGCCACTGCAAATTGCGCGCGGTTTTGATTGGTGATGAGTTCCCGCCCCACCAGGCAGCCGAGGCCTCCCATCAGCATCGGGGTTTGGCGCAGGGCCTGCTCGCTATTTAGGCTGATGTAGGTTCCGGGTTTTAAGCGCAGGGCACGGAGAGTTTCCGGCGCATAATTGAAGAACAGCCGGCCGTCGGGCAGCTCGGCGAAATTGGCGGGGTTCAAATGGGTTTCGTTGGGATGGACTTCAATCACTAATAAGTTTTGTTCCGCAAGCAAGCGCTGAAATTCCGGGTTCGTTTGCACTTCTGCGTGATATAGCGGGTCGACGAGAAGAATATTCCGGTCATGCTCCGTCATGCGGGCCGGGATAAATCCCATCACCGCATCGATATGCCGGTTATCGACCAAAAAATTTTGGCGGCCGTCTCCAAACGTAATCCATCCGGCAGGCAAGCGGTAAAAATTCGTTTGCTCGTACCCGGGCAAACGTCTTACAACCGGCAATAACTCTTTCGCCTGATCCAGAGGAATGGAATCGGCAAACAGCATAAAGGGCGTATGGGCTACGCCTCTCACCGAGGCCCCGCCCTCGCTGATATCACAAGGCAATGAATTCAGCGGCTGGTCCAATCGCTGAAATGAGGTGGATCGATCTCCGGGCTTTGCAGATGACAGCGCATAAAAAGGCTGCCCTGCGATATGAGGCAGCCAGACACGAGAATCTTTTGCCCACCCAAGTCTATCCCCCGGCTTTTGCCGGCGCAGCGGCAGGGATAGGGTCTTCAACGTCTCAAGCACGCCGGCTAATTCTGACGCCAAGCGAATTTCTTCCGGGTGGGCGCTACCCACATTAAAATGCGAGGCCAATGAAAAATGCAGTAACGGGATAAAATGCTTTTGAACTATTTCGGTGCGGAAGCACCGGCGGCCTACCTGCCAGTGGCGCTGAAACCCTTCGATATACTGCCTGTTTTTCAATAAATAAACGACAAAAGGCGCCAAAATGGCCCGGGCAATACCGCACTGAAACCAATTGAGATAATCTGCCCGTGCTATTTGGAACATAGCGTCGAATTGATTAGGTTGTACTTCTTCGAGAAAATCTTCCACGAACCGGACTACCGCTGCTTGCTGAGAAAGCGGCAGTTTTTGTAATTCATGCGCCACTTTCAAAACATGCTCTCCTTCCAAGGGCGCCTCGCCGCTAACCGCGGCTACGACTCTGGCAAAAGGCTCTAATTGATCTCCCGGCATTTCTGTCATTAAGGGCACCGATCCCTCCCAAACAGCGCTCAGCCACTTGAGCAATTTCATCTGACGCCTCGGGTGCAGATTCGTTTGAGTCTGGGGACTTAATTCCGTCAGGACGATTCCGATTGGTGAAGACTCCTCTGCGGAATCCAGAAAATAAGTTTTACCTCCGAGTGTTATTGTGTGACGGCCGGCCGGCGAAGCAGGCGGCTCTTCGGCGGCCGGGACCGGACTAAACTGCGCACGGTTCTGAGTGGTGATAGGCTCCCAGCCCAACAGACAGGCCAAGCCGCCGGTGAGTAAAGGCATGTTCTCTAAGGCTTCCTCTCGGGGAAGCATGCTGTAGAGGTCTGGCTTTAAGCCGAGCGCCGCAACCGTTTGGGGCGCGTAATTCATCAGCAGCCGGCCATCGGGAAGATGCTTGAAATTGGCGGGATTCAAATACGTTTCGTCCGCTGGCACTTCTATGACTCGCAAATTTTGTTCGCGAAGCAATCGTTGAAATTCAGGGTGGATTTTTACTTCTTCATGATAGAGCGGATCAATAAGCAGCAGATTTTCGGCGTGCTCGGTCATCCTTGCGGGGATAAAACCCATCACTGTGTCGACGTGATTATTGCCCATCAGATGAACTTCGTTTCCATATTTAAAAGTCGCCCAGCCCGCTGGTAGGCGGTAGCATTCCAGCGAACTATATTCGGATATTTGCTTTTCCCGGCGTAGAGACACCTTCAGACGGTCGACATGCTTTGGATCTACAGAATCTGAAAAAATCATAAAAGGTGTTCTACCCACCCCGGGAACCGAAGCGCCTCCTTCGTTCACATGAGTCCAGAACTTTTCCTGCTGCGGGCGAAACAAATAACCGGCATCCATATCGCGTTGTATGGGCTGGTCCGGCTTTAAATAATAGAATCGCTTGCCTCCGGCGTCGGGCAGCCACACACCATAATCATTCGCCCACGCAATGCCTTCAAATTGATCCCGGCGCGTTTTCATCCGGAGGGCTCCGAACTGCCGGACAATAGGCCCGATTTCATTTTCCGGACAAAAGTCATCTGATCGGTCAGTTGAAAGAAGGAAATGCGTGAAAAAACCGGAGAAAAATGGAGGAACAAACCGGGCTCGGACTGGCTCAGTATGCCAGCTCTCTTGATAGCTGCTGAATCCGCCGGCAATTTCCCGGTTGAAACTTTTCGTTTTAAGCAACAGGACGATTAATGCCACAAGCATAAACACGGTCATGCCCAATTTGGAACTGTCGGAACGAGTGCTGAATAAATACTCCAAAGGACGGCCCCCCAAACCAGATACCTCCCCGAGTTCTTCGGGCAGCAACAATCCTTCCAGCAATTGATTCATTCTTTCTTGTTCTGCCTCAGGCATATGTTTCAATATATTAGTCAACTGGTTCTTGTGCTGAGAAGACAACCGCCTCCGGTCTTCAGCGATAATGGCAACGATCGGAGCGAAAATTACATTATCCTGCCAAGTCAAATTTTGCATCAAAGGCATTCTGCCGCTCACCGCTTCCTTGATAAAATTCAGGATGTTCATTTCCCGCAGAATCGACATGCGGTATTGCCTGCCCTGATTCAAATCGGTAACCGCCATTCCGATTTCCGCCTCGCGCCCAACCGAATAAAGACCATAAGGCTCCGTAAAATCTTCTCCCATACAAATATCTTTGAGCTTCACCGGCGTGCCCAAACTGGAACCGGCTACCGGTTTAAACGCGGAGATGATTTCTTGGGCGCGCCTGTCCAAACGCGCAATCTCAAGATCGCGCAGGCGACCGCTAGTGGCACCGGCGGCGGCGAGCGAGGTGTTGTCATTCTGAGTCCGCCGCAGAGCGGGCGAAGAATCTTGGTGACGTGACCCAGATTCTTCCCCTTCGCTACGCTCAGGGTCAGAATGACAAATAAAAGAAATGCGCCCCGCATAATCCAAGGTGCGGGATAACTCATTAATGGAAGGCGTGAGGACGGTGTAGCGGATACCTTCGGCGTCGAAGCGGCGCATGAAGGCTTCGGTGTGGAAGCCGCCGGCAACGATGACGGCTTTTCTCGCGCGGGTGCGCTGGATGGCCTCGAGGCTGTTGCGCGTAAAGATCTGGTCGCGCTCACGGACGATGCGGTAATGGGTGCGGGCGGCGCGGAGGAGAATACCTATGTTTGTCATTCCCGCCCCCGATTCAATCACTCGGGGGTAAACTCCGGCGGGAATCCAGGGGTCAGTGGTACCAATCCTGGATTCCCGATCACGCCTGCGCAAAAAACCGCGCAGTGCTGTCGGGAATGACAAGCAAGACCTATCCGCTTCCAACGCGCAAATTTTTTTGAGACGCCGCCATTCGGCTTCGCGTGCGAGGAAAGCACGCGTTTCGTCCAGCATCGGTAAACGGTCAAGAATGGTTTGATGCAGCCGGGCGAGCTCGGGTGAGATGCGAGCCGGGTCGAGTTCATCGCGCAAAATCTCGCGAGCTATCCAGCGGCCGAGATGAGGGTAATTGCGCAGGGAGTCGCCGCGCGAGCGGAGCTCATCGGCTACGCGTTCGAAGTGGCGGCGGAGTGATTGTAGGGGCGACCCGCCGCGGCGGGTCGCCCCTACGTGAACCAATTTCATCTCCCGCTTCACCTCCGCGCTGTGACGCGTAATGAAATTTTCGAGGTGTACCAGGTGCAACAGTCGAACCATTTGCGGCCATTTCTTTTGGTGGCGCGGGTCCTCAGGATTTTCGCCCAGCACCTTCCCGCTCCAGGCGGCCAGCTCACCGGCGTAGCGGGCTAAATCGATTTTATGCGACTCAAAATCGTGCGCTAAATCCGAAACGGTTTTCACATCGCCGGTCACGAGCTGCGCGTGATCGGCTTTTGTGCGGGCATCTATCGTCGCAATGTCTGCCGCACTTTTGGCCTGAAGCCCATACACTTTATTAATGGCCTCCAGATTGGCCAGATACACCGCTTCGTCTTCGATGCCCGAGAAGCACACCGAGCCCGGCGCTTCCAGCGCATAGCGTTCCAGTCCGCTGATATCCCCCGCCGCCAGCATGGCGTCCCAAACTTTTTGATTCGTTCCGGCGTCTTGTGAAAAATGATAAACAGATTTATCCAGCTCACGGCTGCCGCCCTCAAAGAGCACTAGTGGGATTGCTTCTTTCTCGACCAAATCTTTCAGCATGATTCGGATATTGGCCTGGGCATCCAGGCTGTCGTGGGCGTCTTGAATCAGATAAATGAAGGGGGCGTTTTGAAAAGAAGTGACGGCAGCGGCGGAAGCAGGCAGAGAAAGCGTGCCGGCAGCAAAAACAAAAGCCGTGAAGAAAGCAATGGTTCGCATAGCCCAGAAATAGCGCTTCCTGCAGAAGAACCTCATGAGGTTTTAAAAGCCTTTCTTAATTGGGCAACAGTCAGAAGACGCCTCCCATACATACGGGGGGAAAGCTACCATATAACTGGGGAAAAAACAAAAAAGCGCCACCTCTCTGGTAACATTTTCAGTAACCGTTCAGTTGCCCCTCGCCCTCCTGCCCCGCCCAAGGCGGGGCTAGAGAGGGAGAGGGGCAAAACAACTGCAAATCACCTCAGCGGGCTAAACTCCTACATAAATTTTACTTCTAATCTTTTGCGAAAAGTCTACGCTAATACGCTGTTCGACAATGGGCTATGCCCATTTTCGATTGTTATGCCGTACTAGGCTTTGAGAAACTAAATTTTGAAGTGAAAAAACCGGAGGAACTTCGCATTGCTTTTGAAACAGTGGCTCAATAGCAAAAAGGGACAGTCCCTATTGCCAGCTAAATATTCTCCTTGGAAACCAGCACGATATTGAGCCTGCCGGCGATGATGACGCGGAGTTCGGCAAATAGGGGAAGGCGTTCCCCGTCATCGGTAACCCAAATTTTGGCGTGCCCCCGGGTGAACACTTTCGTTCCCCGCCTGGCCTTGGGCTCAATCACCATCATCGGAATGGTTTTTCCGTCTATATTAAAATGATCCTTTTTTAAAACATGGATGGTGACCTCGTAATTTTTCTCGTCTGAGTGAAGGAAGGTCTTGTAGCCCTTCCCCACTTCCACATCTTGAGTGCGAAACCAGTAGCTGACTGAAACGATATCCTGCACTTTTCCGGGAAGCTCAGTAACTTTTGTGTGATTCTTTTTGCGGTTTACATAAAAAGCCTTGTTTTGGGCATAATCAAAATCATTGGTTTCATCGTACGTATGAGCGCCTTCGGAAGCCTTCTTGAGGAAGCGATGCGAATAAAATTCTTCCACGTCCATAAAGCTATCGTGATAGTCGCGAATGCGAAATAAGAGATCCAAAAGATAGGTGGTGTGCGAAAAAGCCTCGATGTGATAACAATCCCGCCCGTTGATTTTGACAATGTCTTTAATCGTGACTTCCGTACGGCCGGCTTCTAGGCCCAGCCACCGGATACTGAAGGTAAGGCGTTCGCCTACGGGAAGCTTTTTTAAGCCGGGAGAAATTTCTTTTGCCGGCTTGTCGGAAGTGTCGGGAGCAATCACGCTCACCCTGCCTGCCGGGGTGTCAGCGGCGGAGGGTGAGGGTGCCGGCGCAGAGGGCGAAGAAAGAGATTCGGTATACACCCCGGGCTTCATGGAACAACCTGCCGCCGAAAAAAATAAAATAGAAATCAAGAAGATATTTTTCATAATTCAATCGTCATTCCCGTGCAAACGGGAATCCAGTGACTTTAGCTTTTAAAAACAAAGTCACTGGATTCCCGCTTTCGCGGGAATGACAAGGATTGCGAAGGGTTAGTTTAAAAAACGGTCGAGCTGACAACTTATTTGCTCCATCACCATCTCCGGTGTCAGATCCTGCAGGCACTCAATCGTTTGGCAGGATGCGTTGTACCGGAAACTTTTGTAACAAGGCTGGCATGCCAGGTCCCTGCGCCGGACCACAATCACATTTCCGGCTTCGGGATAAGGCCCGTACACCTCAGGCGGCACGGGACCAAAGACAGCAACGATAGGCCGTTCTAAAGCACGAGCCGCATGGCAAAGACCGCCGTCGTTGGTGAATACACAGGAGGCCAAGCTCAGCACGGAAAGCGACAGGCGCAAAGCAAGCTTTCCGGTAGCCTCGACAACATGAAAACCCATCAAAGATAAAGATTCTGCCCCCGTTTTGCCTAACGGCGCTTCTTGGGCGCTTCCCAAGACCACGACATGCTTCGACGGCCCGGAGGGAGAAATATTGCGAATCAGCTCGCAAAAATATTCGACCGGCCAGCGTTTGAACCGCGCGTCACGGCCCCAAGATTCCCCACCGCCGGGAACCAACACCACAAAAGGTTCGCCGGGCGGAATGCCTTCTTTTTCCAAATATTTTTTGGCTTGCTCGATTTCTTCGTGCGAAAGAAAAATTTCGGGTTTCCGTGTTTTTGCTTCCAAACCCAAAGGCCGGAGCAAATCCACATAATGCTCAATCACGTGTTTTTGGCGGTACCCTTCCGGAAGAGCGATTTTTTCCGAAAGAAAAACTCCCCGGCGGTGATAATCGAAACCCACGCGCTTGGGAATGCCTAAAAAATATTTGGCGAAAAAGGCGTATTCACGCGAGAGCGATACATCGATGAGCGCGTCGAAATGCCCGCGCCGGAGGCGGACAATTAAAGAAGAAAGAAATAGAAAATTCTTCCATAGTCCCCGAGAGCGGATTTCATCGCGCGAAATCGCGATGACCTCATCGACAAAAGGATGGTTTTGGAAAAGTTCAGCGGTTCTTGAACCGACCAAAAGAACGATTCTCTCTACCTTCCCCTCTTTGCGCAAGGCGCGCAATACGGGAGAAAGGAATAAGCAATCGCCCAAACCGAACGGATTAACCAGTAAAACACGCTTGATATTGTTCAACGGACTGAAAAACCTCCTCAACAGAAATTGCATCCAGGCATAAAAAAGAATACGCGCATTCGTGAGCGGCGCACGTTGTGCAGCCCACATCTTTGTGAATCACCGCGGAATCACGGCCCAAAGGCCCCCAGCGCTTGGGACCCAGGCCCGGCTGCTTGCGGCCAAAAATGGAAATCACCGGCGTTCCTACCGCACCGGCGATGTGCACAGGCCCGGAGTCGTTGGAAATCAAAAGCCGCGACTGTTTGATGAGCCACACGGTTTGATCCAGGTTCAACTTGGCCGTAAAATCTACCGACTTTGTTTTCATCCATTTGGAAATTTGGCCGGAAAGATTTTTTTCCTCTTCTCCCCCGATCCAAACCGTTTTGATCCCGAATTTTTCCGCAATCCGGTCAGCCAATTCCGCAAAACGGCTGGGCGCCCACATTTTGGAAGGGCAGCTGGAACCCGGGTGCAGCGCAATGAAAGGTTCTTGGGCCAAACCTAATTCATTTTTAATTTGCGCCAATGTTTCATAGGCCCGTTCGGACAGAGGCACATGCGTTCTGAGCTCCTCGGGTACGGCGATGCCCAAAACCTTCAGCAAATCAAAATTGTATCGGGCCTCATGTTTTAATCCCTCATGTTTTTTATGGGGAATCACATGCGTGAGCAAACGGTAATTTTTATAACGGTATCCTAAGCGGATGGAAATGCGCGCCAAGAAAGAAACCCAATGAACCCGGTTGGACGGATGCAAATGAATAGCTATGTCGAACTCTTCCTGCCGGAGCCGCCGCGCAAATTTCCAAGTGCCCATCCACGATTTCTCTTTTCCGGATTTGTCGTAGACAAGCACTTGATCCAAATTGGGATTCCCTTCCACAAGCGCGCGCGTGACCGGCGAAACCATCAGGGCAATGTGCGCGAACGGAAAGCGCGTGCGCATGGCCTCGAGCACGGGCGTGCTGAGCACCACATCACCGATTCGATCGGTGCGCGTGATCAAAATTTTTGTGATGCGCTCTAGGTTAATGGATGGGTTCATGAGAATGACAAAGTTCCTTCATTGCCTGTTTCACCAGATCGGGCTTCAGGTCTTCTAAACATTTTCTCCGCTCAATCAAACATTGGGCGGACTCGCAGGGAGAGCACTCCAAAGCAAGCCGGATTACTTTCGTGCGCCCGTTTAATTTGGCGTACTTGGCTGCGTTCGTGGGACCAAAAATTGCGGCCACCGGCACATCCAGCTCTGAGGCCAAATGGAGCACGGCCGAGTCATTGGCCATCACCACTTTGGCACCGGCCAACAGGGCAGCCAATTCGCGAAGCGAGGTCTCGCCTATCAAATTGAAAATAGGCACGCCGGAACTTTTTGACCACTCTTCCATTTGCCTGGAAATATTTTCTTCGTTTTTGCCCCCCGCAATCACAACAGACTCTTGAAGCTGGGCAACACAAAATCGGGCGATTTCTTGAAAATATTCAAGTGGCCATTGCTTGGTGGAACTATTGGCTCCCGGGGCAATCACGATGTACGAGCTGCGCGAAATAAATCCTTTCCGGGACAGAATCTTTTGCACGGATTGTTTTTCGGTTTCACCGAACAAATGAATGGGTTTTTGATTGGCGATATTCAAGCCTAAATCCGACAATAAACGCAAATGTTTCTCCCGTGCCGGCAAAGATTGTTGAGATTTCCACCGAACGAGCCGCGTGCGGTACCGGCTGGGCAGGAGCACGGGAATCAATGTATGGCGCAAGTCCACAATCAAATCGTATTTATTTTTGGCAATTTCTCCGAGCCACCGCCATTTCTCGCGCCATCCCCATTTTTTGTCATAAACAAAAATAGATTGTATATCCCGGCATCCCTGAAAAAGACTGATTGCAGAGCGTCCGGTAATGAGCGAGATACCGGCCTCGGGAAACTCCGCCCGGAGCACGGAAAGAACCGGCAAACTCATAACGCAATCGCCGATATTGCTATGGCCTACAACAAGAATATTTTTGACAACGGATTTTTGAATCAATTCCAACTCCTATTTTTGGCGCACGATACTGATCCCTGCACGCCGTACGCTGTACGCCTTACGCCGAGCTACACCCACCCCAGTTCCCGAATGGACCCGACCACTTTTTCCGGCGTCAGTGCGGCCATCAATGTTTCTGATGTTGCATTGCCGTCACCGGTTTCTTCCAGAATCAGCGCCGGCCCTTTCCCCCGCGGCCCGGTATGAGCCGAATGCGTAGGGCCGAATAAAGCACATACCGGAGTTCCCACGGCTGAGGCAATATGCATCGGCCCTGAATCCCCCGTAATCATCACATCACAGTGAGTGAGTAGTGCGCCTAAATCCCCCACACTTGTTTTGCCGCAAAAAGAAACCGGAGCGGCCTTTTGTGCTTTAGAAATAATTTCCTGAGCCAAAGGAATATCTTCACCGGAGCCGGTAATAATGAAGGCGATGCGCCCCTTTTCCGCTAATAAATCGGCGGCCTGGGCAAAAAATTCCACAGGCCAGCGCTTCGGCTTCCAATTGGCGCCCGGATTTAAGGCCACTATTTTTTCCGCGCCGGCAGGAATCAATTCTTCTATCCAGCGTTCCGCGCGCAGCGCTTCGGCATCCGAAAAGTAAAATTCACAAAAATATTCCTCCGGAACCCGCAGCCCCGAGGCCTTTAGGAGATACACCGCTTCATCGGTTTGATGAAGAATTTCCCGGGAAGGCGTAATGGCCTGGGTTAAAAACGCCTTTCTGCCTTTTACATCATAGCCTGTCCGCGCCGGAATTTGCGCCAGGCGGCAAAGTCCTGCGCGGGTTCTGGAGCGGTGCAGCAAATAGACGCGTGTGAACCGTTCCCTCACCAGATGAGCCACAAATCCCAATTTGGAAAAAAAATTCCGTTCCGGCCCTTTCTCATCAAAAGCAATGACATGGTCCACGAAGGGATTGTCTTTTACGACGGCTTGGATGCGCGCCGGCATGGCCAAATAGAGCCGGCTTCCCGGAAAATTCTCTTTCAGGATGCGAAAGCACGGCGTTTGCATGATGACATCGCCAAACCAGTTTTTGGTAAAAACTAAAATTTTTTCGGACACTTTGCCTTTCCTCCCTCCTATCTCCTAGTAACCTTCAGCACTTCTTCATACATCTCAATCATCCTGCGAGTCAGTGCATCAATGGAAAACTGGGCCATGGCGACGTCGTGGCCTCGCCGGCCCATTTGCCTGCGCAGTTCGGGCTGCTCAATTAAATGAACGATGCGATCCGCCAGGGCTTTTGGGTCGTGCGGCGGCACTAAAAATCCATTTTCATTCTCTCTCACCATCATATAAATCCCGCCCACATTCGTCGCCACCACGGGCTTGGAGGCGCTCATGCCTTCCAGGATGCACAAACCAAAACCTTCTTCGTACGTAGGCGGATGAACAAAAATATCCATCAGGCCCAGCGGCATCACCACGCTTTCCACCGCGTCGTGAAACACCACGTGTTTGCGTACGCCGGTTTCGTTGGCCAATGCCACCAGTTCTTCGCGGTATTTTCCGTCTCCAACCATTAAAAACTTAGTCCCCGGATGTTTGGAAACCACATGAGGAATGGATTGAATCAAATACTGCAATCCCTTTACTTTTTCCATGCGCGCGACACTGCCCACTACGACCCCGTCGCCGCTCAATCCATAAAAACGGCGAAGGGCCTGCTTGTCCATGCGCGCAATTTCCCGGTCGAATTCCGCGCAATCAATGCCGTTGGGCATAAGAATCGCCTGATTTTTCATCACTTTAAAATCGTTCACCAGGCTCTCGCGCACAGGCTCCGAGATAGCCGTGACCCGGGCGCCCCAGCAAGGAAACAGGCGGCGGAACAATCTTCGCTTATAAATGCCGTGGCAGGTGGTGACATAAGGAACGCCGCTCAAACGCCTCAAAATAGCCGCCGTCACCTGGGCTACGCGCGTATGGGCATGCACCAGGTTGATTTTTTCGCGACGCACAATTTCGGCGAGTTTGAGCGCGGAAAAAAATACTTTGGGATGCATTTCATTTTTTGTCTTGAGCGGAACCGGTATCCATTCGATTTGCTGAGCGCTAAGCCGCTCCGTAAGCGCCCCTCCGGAAGTGCCCACCACCACTTCCACGTGATGCTGCTTAAGTTTTCTGGCAAGGTTCACCACATAGGTGCTGATACCGCCAATATTTAAATGCGTTGTCAGTTGTAATATTTTCATGAGGGCGAACCGGCCTCCTCATAGGATGCCTGCTTGGGAAAATCGCCGGCCGTGGAAACCAGTCTCTCAACGGACATCGCAACTTCGCGGGCTGAAATTTGTTTCATGCAAAGAAATGCTTCGGCATTCCTGCAGGTCTGCGAATAACAAGGCACGCAATCCAAGACTTTCCAATGCATTTCCACACGAGCGCCCGGCGGCAAATGACGGGCCGGATGTGTGGGGCCAAAAAGCGCTATGACAGGCGTGCCCACGGCCGTGGCTACATGAAGAGGGGCAGAATCCGGGGTAATCAATATACGAAGCTGCCGGATCACGGAAACCAATTCACCCAAAGAAGTTTTTCCCACTAAATCAATCACTCCATCTTTTTGATGCTTTAAAAATTCGCGGGCCATGAATCTGTCTGCGTCCGTGCCTAATAAAACAATTCGCGCCTGAAATTTGTGCTTGAGCATTTGCGCCAGTGAAACAAAGGACTCGACCGGCCAACGCTTTGTCGGCCATTTAGGGCTCGCCCCGAGAACAAAACCTGCCAGAAAGGATTTTTCGCCCGCCCATGACTGGGCTAGGATGCGTCCCACCCGCTCCGCCTCCGCCGGATCCGTCCACAATTCCAGCCGGTCATCTAGTTTCCCAACACCCAGCGCGCGCAGGATTTGAAATTGATGTTCCAGCGGCGGCAATGTTCTTTGGAAACCATCAATGCCTTGATTGAGCAAGCGACCTGCCAGACCGCGCCGGTAGCCAAATCGCTCGGGAATGCCGGCTAACAAGGCCAGCCAATGGGTTTTGGAGGTGTTTTGCAAATCGATGGAAATATCAAATTCTTTTTCGCGCAAGAGCCGTACGATAGCAGGAAAACGCAGGCCCAGGCTCCACAGTTTGTCGCGACGGAAGGCAATCACTTCGTTTAAGTAAGGACAATGCTGAACGATTTTCATCCAGCGCTCATCCACCAAAAGGCTGATATGAGCGTCGGGAAAATGCCGTCTTACCATCCGGAAACTGGGAATGGCCAGCACCAAATCGCCGAGGGATCCTAATTTGAAAAATAAAATTTTCTTTTTTTTCTTTAAGCCTTCATAAACAGCGATTGTTTTAGACACCATCTGGTCTAAAGTAAATTGCGTCTCCACTTTTTTTCGGAGCGCTTTTGTGAATGCTATGCAATCTGCCGGTTTTTCTTTGAGCCGGACAATGGCCTCGGCCAGCCGCACCGCATTTCTTGGCGGCACCAAAAGCCCGTTCACTTCATGGTCGATGATTTCACGGATGCCCCCTACACGCGTGGCCACCACCGCCACCCCGGCGGCGCCGGCCTCGACAAGCACACGGCCAAACCCTTCGGGGGTGACCGTGGAAAGGGCCAGAACATCGGCTTGATGCAAGAGAGCGGAAATGTCATTTCTCGGGCCTAAAAATTTCACGGATTCTTCAAGTCCAAGTTCACGCACTAAATCCTCAAGCTCTCCCAACAGCTTGCGGCCTTTCGCGCCGGAAGCGCCCCCCGCAATCCAGGCCTCGGCATCGGAGTATTTACGGCTCACCAGATGAAAAGCGCGGATAAAATCTTCGTGCCCTTTAAGCGAAGTAATGCGGCCGATATTGGCCACGATAAATTTTTCTTTCGGCCGGGCATATTTTGAGGCATCGTAAGGAAAGTCCGCAAGATTCACCCCCCGGTAAATCAACTCCAAACGGTCGAGCGAGACGCCGAAATTTTTCCTCACATGTTCCTCAATGGCGCGGGAAATCACGATGACTTTTTTGCCCCATCCCATCACGCGCGAAAAAAAGTGCGTGGAATAATAACCATGGCAAGTGGTCACAAAATCCACGCCCGCCTTTTTCGCGGCAAAATAGGCGATCCAGGCGGGGATCCGTGAGCGGGCATGCACCACATCAATGCCTTCGCGCTTGAAAAAGTCTGCGAGTTTTCCGATCAGGAAAAACGACGAGAGGGACTTCCGGTGGACAGCCATCGTCACATGCCGCACGTGCGCCTTCTCCAGTTCGCTCACCAATACGCCGCCATTGGAAATGACATAAGGCACATGCCCCATCGCCTTCAGGGCAATGGCCAAATCCACCGTGCCGCGCTCCACGCCGCCATGATTGAGTTCAGGAAGAATCTGTAAAATTTTCACAAAAGTTGTCCTTTAATTCCCCTCTAGAGAGGGGAATAAAAAATATTTGTAAGCGTTCAGGGTGGGTGTCATGCCAGCGTAGGC
>JACQQR010000015.1 GCA_016206875.1 Candidatus Omnitrophota bacterium | reverse complement strand
TCACCCCGTTCGTTATTCAAACCGAGTCCGGATACATCTTCTTTCCGAATCAAGTACGTGGTTTCATATCCGGTTTTTCCGATATGCATTTTGTAAATATTGCCCAGAATGCCGGATGATTTGAAAGTATTTACCCGCGGCCGATCTATTTGTCCTTTGGTTTCAGCCGAATCAAATAACTTCTGAAGCTCCTTTTTCTCTTCATTTCCTTGAGGTAAGCCAAACATGGGTTTGAACACATCAGCGCGCAAATTGCGGCCTCGGTAATCTCCTCGAATGAATTTGTCCGTTAGGGGATCCTTCACTAATTTATTGTTCTGGTCCACAAGAAAGCTGCCGCGCACATCCGTAGTGCCTTGCTCAAGAGAAACTTCAGATTCTTGCTCCTTTTGGAGTTCTCTGTCTACAAACAATCGAATGCGATTACGCAATTCATCAGCAACTACAGCCGTCGTCTTGGGTTTTTTGGCACGTGTTTCTGCCGCACGATAAATGTCATGCCGCGTCGCCACATGCGCCCCTAGCGCTACTTGCTTGCCGTCGCTATCGGTGATTCGATAAACGCCTTGAGGATAACGCACCACGTTTCCTCGCTCATCCACTCCCGGTTTAAATGTATCTGTTTTCTTTTCGCCATGTTCATCGGTATAGTCCTCCAGCACGTAAGCACCTTCTCTTGCCTTCCACTCATACCGTTCCACAAATAAAGTGCGGGTTACCACCTCTCCTTTCAACACCAGGTGGCCATTTACTATTTCAAATGTTCCTGCATCAAACTTTTGAATATTGTATTTCACTTTGTCATAGTCTTTATTAATCATGTCTCCTTCAGTTAGCTGAACCAAATCTTTGATGGGTAGCTTCCTTTTTTCGTCTCCGCCTTCTTGCAAAAGAACCGTGGTTTCCCCAATGCCAGCAAATCCCATTTTAGTGACGGTAAAGGTAGTGGCCATTTTCAAATGATTCATCAATGGCCTGCCCTCCGCGGGAGACTGGGTTTTGTCCTCATAAAGAATGCCATTATGCGCGCCTCTCCAAAGCATTTGGCGTTTCACGCTTTCATATTGCTCTGGTTTCAAAACCAGAATTTCGTTTTGGCCGTCTTCGGAGGCGCGGACAATATTTCCGTTGGGTTTTAAATAAAGCTTGAGCGTTCCTGATTCATCTGCTTTTTCCACTTCGAAAAATTGTTCCGTGGCCTGATCCATATATTGCGGGAACACCACCCGTTCCATCGTGCCATCCGAGCGCACACGCCGGCCCACCAGAGGCTCCCTGTCAATGGTTGAAATATGCCCGGTTTCGTAATTCCAGAACCACAGATTGTCTTCCACAAGCGGCAAGGACTCTCTATAGTTCGCCGCCGTGACGCCCTCATCGTAAATTTTTCTGTCGAAAATGGGATAACGCTTGCCGTTTCGCGGGTCCATCAGATAACGGTTGGTTTGCACCTTGGCATTGCGGAATACAAAAACCGGCGCACCATCCGGCTCGCCGTCTTTAGTTTTCTGTGTGCCATCGGGTTTTTGAGCCGGCTTCTTCAAAATTCCGGCCAGTGTGTCCTCTTCATCCGTAAATTCAAGGTCGATTTGATCTTCCAGATAAAAACCGTTTTTGCGCTTTCCGAACTGGGCTGCCCGGGCGGAAGCGTCTTTCTTGCGGCGGTCATAATACGGCTGGTCATAAGTGCCCATATGCTTGAAGCCGCCGAGCAAATATTGTTTCACCTGCTGCAGCTGCTCCCATTTCCAACCCACTTTTAAAATGCAGTGAAAATAATACACCCTGTCTTCGCCGTATTTTTCCATCAAGCCCATCACCGCCTCGATTTCGGCGATCAGCGCTTTTTTATCTTTGGTTCTGGAGTCGATCACAATTTTGTGATGATCATACGGATCGAGATCCTCTCCCGTGATTTCTCTGCGATTTTTCCGGCGCGGGTCATACACTTTCGCAAGAGCCAACCGTGCCAAAGGATTCAGGCGAGAAGGCCTTCTTTGAATCCAGTTCTGAACCGCTACAGCCGACAAGCCAAATTTCCCGCCCATTAACCTTGAGTCTTGAATCACCCCGCGAATCCGCTTGATTTTCACTCGTTCATTCGCTTGACTCTTGATAATGCCAACCAATGCTTGAATCAACTCTTGCTGCCGCTCGCGCGTCTCATTGCGGAATTCAGGACTCACTTCATCCACCCAGAATTCTTTTGCCTTAAACTCAATGGTTTTTCTGGCCACAGAATTCAAATACGATGTTTCGATATTGGTAAAGGCAGGACCTACAGCAGCCGGATCGGCCATTTCCATGGGATCGAGAGCAATGGATTGATAACGCAAGGCAGAGCGGCCTGTGCGAAGCGTATAAGCGTCGCCCCCTAAACTATGAGCCTCGGTTATCCCTTGCGAAGGAGCAGGCCTCACCGGCGGAGGTGTTGGCGCAGGCACCGGTGCCGGCGCCGGTGTGCGCGGCGGTGCTGTTGGCGGTGCTGTTGGCGGCGAATAAAAAAGCCGGCGGAACTGCTGCGGCAATTCACGGCTAATCTCAATGGTTACATGGCTCAACGCTGATAATGTGCCGGCATAACGGAATGGCAAGGTAATAAATACAAAAGGCGCTCCGATAAAGAGCAGGCATTCGATAATCGATACGCGCAAATCCATCACGTAGACTATGTAAATAAAAGCTGTGGTGGCGGCCATGAATGTGGAAATAATAGAAGGATGCAGGGCCTTGAATTGGTCGGCCGCCTGTGACCTTTCTTCCGGAGAAATTACGGGAAGAACTCGCGCGCGCCATTGTGATTCTTCCGTGGGTAAAAGCAATTTGATCCAATTCCAGAAATAATCCGTCATCACCATGGAAATGCGCAGCGCCAAACCGCCTATCAAAAGCATCATGCCTAACCAGGTCCAAAAACTTAAATCGTTGGCATTGCTGAGCTGATCAAGAAAGGAAGGCACGTTCGCGCGCAAAACCTTTTCCATCCAGGGCGCCAGCAATACATTGACACGCTCCGCATGATCCAGAATGGACTGGCCTATGCCATAAGTGGCAAAGGGCATGGAAAGTAAAAACCAGGCCAGGATAAAAATGGAGCCTGTTCGCACAGACCCCGCTGTCCAACGCTCCAGGAAATTGCGCTCGTAAGGAAGATTGACAATTCTGATGTGCCTATCTTCTGCGGTTTCTTTTTTACGAGGCATGAAATTTAAACCCGCCCTTGACCAGGCAGGAGGCGCAGGTTGAACTTCGGCTTCAGGGGCCACTAAATCGTAAGGCGGCGGACTGTACGTAGTGCCTTTACGAGTTCTCCGTTCATCAATCACTCCTTCATCATCCACCACAACCCACTCTCTGGAGCGCCTCGAGAACCAATAAAGCCCGGCTATAGCCACACCCCATAAAACCGCTAAAATCCGTCCCAGATAGCCGCCCCAGTGACTTGCGAACTCTATTAATTTTTGATTCAGCTCTTGGCCAAAACCTACTTTTTCCCTCCCCACAGGAATCAGGCGGAATGCCCGGTCGGCTTCCTCTTCCATCCGTTCTTTCGTTTTTTCAGAATGATACTGGTCTACGGTTTTCTTGATTTGCTGCTTACGGTTCGACTCTTCATTATCCTGCATGGCTCTTGGAAAATTGAAAATCCGGCCTATTTCCAGTCTTTCATTTTCCTGGGCATTCACTTCATCCAGATACACGAGAAGAAGCTCCATATCCAGAATTTTTGAAGGATCCTGTTCAAAGTGAATTTCCACCGCTTCTTTAAGCGCAAGGGCTTTGCGCGCCAAACGGGTAAAATTCATCCAGTC
>JACQQR010000180.1 GCA_016206875.1 Candidatus Omnitrophota bacterium | reverse complement strand
TGACCTCCACAATGCCATTGTGGCGCTCTCCCAGCTGAGCTACCGGCCCGTAATCCGTTTTCACGAATAAAAAAGAGCCCCAATTTTAAGTGCCGCACCGTTCTAAGTCAATCACGGATATTAAAATCATCTTCTGCATTGCGAAGGATTTCCTCTGCGGTTAGAATGCTCGTCTATGACATCCCCAACATCTGAACCCTTATACCCATTCAGTGAGATTGAGCCCAAATGGCAGGCTTATTGGGAGAGCCAGAAAATTTTCCAGGTGGACCTGGGGGATGTGCGTCCCAAGTATTATTGCCTGGTGATGTTTCCGTATCCTTCCGCGGCGCTTCATGTTGGCCATGGCCGCAATTACATTCTTGGCGATGCCGTGGCTCGCTACAAGTTAATGCGTGGCTTCAATGTGCTTTCACCGATGGGTTTTGATGCCTTCGGCCTCCCGGCCGAGAATGCCGCGCTTAAAACCAATATTCATCCCAAAGTTTCTACTCTTGCCAATATTGAACGTATGAAACATCAGCTTAGCCAGTGGGGCATTGGCTACGACTGGTCGCGCGAAGTGGTGAGCTGTCTTGCGGATTACTACAAATGGACGCAGTGGATATTCTTAAAACTTTATGAAAAAGGGCTGGCGTACAAAAAGCAGGGAACGGTAAATTGGTGCTCGTCCTGCCAAACTGTGCTGGCCAATGAACAGGTGGTGGACGGCCGGTGCGAGCGCTGTGACACAGCCGTCACTACCCGCGAGCTGGACCAATGGTATTTCAAAATCACAGCCTACGGCGAGCGGCTCCTGGAAGATATGAAACTTTTGGAACATTGGCCTGAGCGTGTCAAAACGATGCAGGAAAATTGGATCGGAAAAAGCACCGGCGTGGAAATTGAATTTCCCGTTGAAGGAGAAAATTACAAATTAGCGTGTTACACCACGCGCGTAGACACGATTTTTGGAGTTACGTACCTGGTGCTGGCTCCCGAGCATCCCAAAGTAGCTGAATTGTGCGCCGAAATTCATGATTCGGCAACGCGCGCCGCTATCGAGGCCTTCGTCCGAAAAGTGCGTGCTGAAGACCGCATAGAACGCACGGCTGAGGGAACGGCAAAAGAAGGAGTGTTTACCGGCCGCTACGCCACCCATCCCATGAATGGAGAGAAAATCCCTATTTGGATTGCCAATTACGTATTGCCCGAGTACGGCACGGGTTGTGTGATGGCTGTTCCCACACACGACGAGCGCGATTTTCTTTTCGCAAAAAAATACCGTCTTCCGATGCGTATGGTGATTGATTCACCGAAAGGACATTTGGAAGAAAGCCGAATGAAAGAGGCGTTTGAAGAGGAGGGCGTGATGATCAATTCAGGCGCTTTCTCCGGCCTTTCTTCAAGGGAAGCTTGGACAAAGATTGCTGAATTTATGGAAAGAAACAAAATCGGAAAACGCACGGTAAACTTCCGCTTGCGTGATTGGCTGATTTCCCGCCAGCGTTATTGGGGCGCGCCGATTCCGATCGTGTATTGCAAAACTTGCGGCGCGGTTCCTGTCCCGGAAAAAGAGTTACCCGTGGTTCTTCCGGAAAATGTACAGTTCAAACCCACGGGTATCTCACCCTTGAAAGACAATCCTGAATTTGAGAACACAAAATGTCCCCAATGTGGCCTGCCGGCCAAGCGTGAAGTAGATACCATGGATACTTTCGTGGATTCCAGCTGGTATTACTTGCGTTATATTTCGCCGCGGGACAATGTGCGGGCATTTGACACGTTGGCGGTCAATCAATGGCTCCCCGTGGACCAGTACATAGGAGGCGTGGAGCATGCTATTTTGCATCTGCTGTATTCGCGCTTTATCAACAAAGTGCTTTTCGACCAAAAATATGTCGGTTTTCCCGAACCGTTCGCCAGGCTTTTCACCCAAGGCATGATTATCAAAGACGGCGCTAAAATGTCCAAGTCGAAGGGAAATGTAGTGAGCCCGGACGCGCTGATCAAAAAATTTGGCGCCGACACCGTGCGGCTGTACACACTATTCATCGGACCTCCGGAAAAAGATGCCGAGTGGTCCGAGCGAGGTGTGGAAGGAGCGTACCGGTTTTTGGGGCGGCTCTGGCGTTTTGTTACGCAGGCACATGATTGGAAAATCACCGGTGCCGGAACAGTCAACACCCGTGAGCTCAAACGCATGACGCATGAAATCATTAAAAAGGTAACCGAGGATTTGGAAGGCGATTTTCATTTTAACACCGCCGTGAGCTCCATTATGGAACTTGTGAATGCCTGTTATCAATTCGAAATAAAAACGGATGAAGATAAAAAAATCATTTTAGAAGCAGCCCAAAGCGTTGTGCTTTTATCAGCACCTTTTGTTCCGCATATTGCCGAAGAGTTGTGGAGCCGGCTTGGCCGTACCGGCTCTATTTTCCGCGAAAGCTGGCCGCAGTATTCGAAAGAAGCGGTGCGTAAAGAGGAAATAGAAATTGTGATTCAGATTTTAGGGAAAGTCCGTTCGCGCCTCACTGTGCCGGCCGCGATTAGCGAGTCTGAACTTCGAGCGCGCGTGCTGGATGATGCCAAGGTAAAAGAATGTACGGACGGAAAACCCATAAAGAAATTGATTGTAGTTCCGGGGAAATTGGTGAATATTGTAGTGTAAGGTCGTCATCCCGGTAGGCTTTTCGCCAGAGGCGGATCCGCCTTCGGCGGGAACCCGGAATCCGGGGTAATTACCGTTTAGGTTGCGTTTATCCCGGACTCCCGTATTCTCGGCTGTGACAACGAAATGGTACGGCAAAGGTATATGAAGGTTACTCTCGAAAACCACAAAATCAAAGTTGGCTCGAAAGAAATCCCGCTTTTTAGCGGTGAAATTCATTATTGGCGCTTGAGCCCATCCGTGTGGCGCCGCGCGCTGGAGCAGATCCGAGAAATGGGCCTGCATGTCATCGCCACGTACGTGCCCTGGGAATATCACGAGTATGAACGCGGCAAATTTGATTTCACCGGTCACACCGACCCGCAGAGAAACTTAAGAGGGTTTCTTGAGCTGGCGCGCGAAATGGATTTTTATGTCATCATCCGCCCCGGCCCTTACATCTATAGCGAGTGGAAAAATGACGGCGTTCCTGATTATGCCCACCAATATCACCGGCTTCACCCGGAGTTTCAAAAAGTTGCGGCGGTGTATCTAAAAAAAGTTTTTGAAATCATCCGACCTTTTTTTGCCACACGTGCGGGCGGCAACATCATTCTCATTCAGGCGGATAATGAAATCGATCCCTGGCCTGATATGTTTGGCGCTCAATACGGGCTGGGCAGTACGCCCGGCATGTTTCAGGAATTTTTGAAGAAAAAATACCGTTCGAAAATTGCCGGTTTAAATCTGGCTTGGGGCGCTCAGTATAAGAATTTCACCGAGACACGGCCCTTCATTCCCGCCGCAATGGAAAACCAGTGGGAATATCTGCTGGACGGAGAGCATGAGCTCCGGCGCAAACTGGATTATTTTGAGTTCAAGCACAGCTACTCCAATCAATATGCCGGCTGGACGGTGACGATGTTCCGTTCGCTCGGGGCCGATATCCCCATTTATTTGAATGTGTATCCGTTTTTGTATGCGCACGATTGGGAAGCGATGCAGCGAACTTGCGATCTAGTGGGAATTGATCTGTACCCGTACAACGAGCTCAGCGAAAATGTGTATGAGCCCAGAAAAATCATCGATAAAATCCGTTACTTGCGCACCTTCTCTCCCATTGCTTATATCGCGGAATTTCAATCCGGTATTTGGCACGGACGGCTCTATCAATTGGGGGCGTTAACCCCGAATCATTACCGTTTACTTTCGCTTTCAGCCCTGCTCGCCGGCTGCCAGGGCTGGAACTGGTATATGATTGTCAATCGCGACAATTGGTATATGTCTCCCATTGACGAGTGGGGAAAGGCCCGCGGAGAACTTTTTGGCGTGTTCAAACAGCTGGTGCATGTAACAACGCAAATTGAGCCGGCCGATTTGAAAAAGCGCACCGATGTAGCCGTGACGTTTAATCGCATGCAGTATGCCGGAAAAACATTTATTTCCGATTGCCCCGTGCTTCATTCCTTATTTTTGGCCGACATTGATTATGAATTTTTCGATCCGCTCACCGAAACTATCCGGAAGCCGATTCTTTTTTATTCCGGAAATCAGTGGCTTGACGGCCATTCTCAGAAAAATCTCAGGCATTATGTGGAAGAGGGGGGAATCCTGGTGCTGTTTCAGGACTATCCCCGCAAAGATGATTCGTTTAAGCCTTCCAACTATCTAGACCTTCATGAGCCCTCCAGCGTTCTTTTTGAATTCAAAAAGAATTTGCGCATCTCGATGGGGAAGCAGGGATTCGGAGAAACCGTGACACAGCCTTATGTGTTTGATCGGGTGGATGGAAAAGCCATTGAAATTGACCTGGACCGGTATGGCAAAAAAACAGTGGGCTATGTCAAACCAATCGGAAAAGGGAAAATTGTCCACCTGGGTGTGAAGCCTTCCGCCTCCCTGATGCATCATATCCTGGAAACATTTGACATTCCAATGAGCTCGCGTGCGCAAAGCCCCGGACTTAAAACCGCGCTTTTTGACGGTAAAAAGGGAAAACGGTATCTGGTTGTGATCAATCCCTCAGAGGAAAAACAGAGCGATGAAATTCTGCTCCCGGGAGCAAAATTCCGTAAGGCGCAGGATTTATTATCCAATCAACCGGCCAAAATAGTTCCCGGAGGCGTGATTGTAAGCCTTCCGCGCAAAGACGGAACAGTGATTGAATTATCGTAACTCGTGGAGTAGAATTCTGGCATTCTAAACTTTTGTTGTCATTCCGGCCTTTCCGCCCCGGCGGACCAGCCGAGGCTGGCGCCGGAATGACAGATTGAGGGGGGCGCCATGTACAACGATTTCTTTGGCTTCAAAGAAAATCCCTTTAACATGACTCCGGATCCTAATTTCATTTATTTCTCCAAAAAACATCTTGAAG
>JACQQR010000016.1 GCA_016206875.1 Candidatus Omnitrophota bacterium | reverse complement strand
GCTTGTGTGATTAAGCACAACAATCCTTGCGGTGTCGCCGAGGCGGATACACTGAGCGAAGCCGCAGGCCTTGCCATCGATTCGGATTCACTGTCCGCATTCGGAGGCATTATCGGGCTCAACCGGAAATGCGATGCGGCCACGGCCAAAATGATTGCGGACAAATTAAAATTTTTCGAGGTGATTTTGGCGCCCTCTTACGATTCCAAAGCCCTTGAGATTCTAAAAAACCGCGCCAATTTGAGGATTTTGGAGACACAAAATATCGAAGAAACAGAAAGGCTCAATTACCGTATCGGGGATTGGGGATTGTTGCTGCAAGATGTCGATGCCCCGCTTGCCGGACGGGAAAAAGAATTTGTAAGCAAACTCAAGTGGGTGACGCAAAAAAAAGGCGCACACGAAGACAAGGCAGGTTTAGTCTTTGCCTGGAAATGTGCCAAAGTAGTGCGCTCCAACGCTATTGTGCTTGTACAAGAAACGCAAACGGTGGGAATCGGCGCCGGGCAAATGTCGCGCGTGGATTCAGTGAAAATTGCCTGCGAAAAAGCGGGCTCGCGCGCTTGGGGTTCGATTCTCGCCAGCGACGGATTTTTTCCCATGCCGGATAATATCGAAGTGGCACATCAGCACGGCATACGCATGATCATCCAGCCGGGAGGCTCCATCAAAGATGCCGAAGTGATTGCTGCTTGCAACCGGTACGGTATGGCCATGTGCTTTACGGGTCAAAGACATTTCAGACATTAAAACCCGAGCACCAGAGCACCAGTGCACCAGTAAAAACAAAAGGTTTAACTGGTGCTCCGGTGACTGGTGCTCTGGTGCACTGGTGCTCTGGTGCTCTGGTGACTGGTGCGCTTCTATATGACTTACTCTTCCGCCCTCAAGTATTTGGATTCCTTGATTAATTATGAACGATGGACACAGGCGCATCCAAAGCGCTTGTTTGAATTGAGCCGGATCCGAAGGCTTTTAAACCGGCTGGGCAATCCGGAAAAAAAATTTGCCTCGGTGTTGATTGCCGGCACCAAGGGCAAGGGCTCTACCGCCGCGATGCTGGAATCGATTCTTCGCAACTCCGGCTATCGCACCGGATTGTACACTTCGCCTCATTTATCGGATTTGCGCGAACGCATTCAAATAAACGGAAAAATAATTTCCAAGAAAAATTTTGTCCGCGGCGTAGAAAAAATCCGCGGGGTAGTCAACGGGTTTCCACAATCGAATGCGCCGACATATTTTGAAGCGCTCACCGCGCTGGCTTTTCTGGAATGTGCGCGCGCGGGGGTGGAAATCACCGTGGCGGAAGTGGGCATGGGCGGGAGGCTGGATGCCGCCAACGTGCTTTCACCGCGGGTGTCCGTGATTACCAGCATCAGTTATGATCATATGAAAGAGCTGGGCCCTACGCTTGCGGAAATTGCCGGGGAAAAAGCGGGCATCATCAAACGCGGCGGTGTCATAGTCACAGCACCGCAAGAGTTGGAAGTCATGAACGTAATACGGCGGGAAGCGGAGAGGAAAAAAGCCGTCTTATTAGAAATAAATTCGAATTTCAAATTTCTCCTCCGGAGGCGCCTCCGAAGCGGGCAGAGAAATTTGAATGTTAATTTGCGCGGAGATTTCCAGCAAGAAAATGCGGCGGTGGCTGTGCGTGCGGCAGAAACGCTCGCACATTTTGGGTTTAAAAAAATTTCCGCGCACGGCATTCAAAAAGGGCTCGCCGGTGTGCGTTGGCCGGGACGATTTGAGGTGATTCCGGGCCGCCCCACCATTGTATTGGACGGCGCACACAACGGGGAATCCATGGAAGCGCTGGCCAGAAATTTGCGCCATTATTTTGGAGCGAAAAAAATTCTTCCCATCCTGGCGATGACGGCCGGAAAAGACTTGCCGCGGATGATCGCCCCGCTTCGTTCCATGTCGGATAGGATCATTGTCACAGAATATGCCGGCTCGCGCGCTTGGCAGGCCGGGGAATTGACCAAAGAACTTTCGGGAAATTTTAAACGTGTGTTGATGGCCTCACCGCCCACCAAAGCTTTAGAGCTGGCGCGAATTTTATGCCGGCCGGAAGATGTGCTTGTGGTGACGGGCTCGCTTTATTTAGTGGGCGCCATCAAGGAATTCTATGAATCATCAACATCTGCTGAATGATACCATCGCCGCAGTCGCCACCGCAGTCGGAGAAGGCGGCATCGGCATTGTGCGCGTGAGCGGGCCGCATGCGATTCGAATTGCCGATGCGATATTCCGCGCCAAATCCGGCCGCTTATTGGCGGCAACCCGACCCATGCGTGTACGATACGGTCATGTGCTGGATCCAGAAAAAAAGATCGTGGATGAAGTTTTAGTTACGCTCTTTCGCGCGCCACATTCTTACACTTCCGAAGACCTGGTGGAAATTGCTTGTCATGGCGGATTGAAAATTGTAAGCAAAGTGCTGGAGCTGGTATTGCGCGCGGGCGCGCGGGCGGCCGGGCCGGGGGAATTCACGCGCCGCGCGTTTTTATCCGGAAAGATGGATTTAGCGCAGGCCGAGGCTGTCCTGGATGTGATTCGCGCTAAAACTGATGCCGGTATGCGCGCAGCCGGCGAACAGTTGCGCGGCAATCTTTCCGAGCAAGTTCGGGCTTTGCGCGAGCGTTTGATGAAGCTGTATGCGCATGTCGAAGCCTTTGTGGATTTCCCGGAAGAAGATATTGAAGTGTATTCCGCCGAAGAAGTGCGGGAGTCGCTTGTGTCCGTTCAAGGTCAGATCCGGCAGCTTCTGAACACGTATCAAAAAGGCGAGATTGTGCGCGATGGAATTTTGACTGTGATTGTGGGCCGGGCGAATGTGGGGAAATCCTCACTGCTCAATGCGATGCTCGACCGCGACCGTGCCATTGTCTCGGAAATTTCCGGCACTACGCGCGATTCGCTGGAAGAAATGATCGAAATAGGCGGAATGATTTTCCGCTTAGTCGACACGGCCGGCTTGGGCGAGTGCAAAGACACATTAGACGAACTTTCCATGAGACAAACCGCTCAATATTTGGAGCGCGGCCGGATCTTCCTTTTTTTGTTAGACGCCTCCGCTGCCTTTTCTCCTTTCGATCTGGAAATTGCGAATAGGCTGCGCGGCAAAAAAGTAATTCCGGTGATCAATAAGTCCGACCAGCCGGGCCGGTGGCGTTGGTCAGAAGCGCCTTGGGCCGCCCATTTTGGCACGCCCATACGAATTTCGGCCAAAACGCGCGCAGGCTTGGAGCATCTGGAAAAAAAATTGGTCGATGAAGTCAGCCAAGGGATGCTCGAGACAGAAGGCGCACAGATCACGCGCGCGCGTCATCGTGATGCGCTTGAAAAGGCCCTGCGGGCCTTGGAAAACGGCCAGGCAGTTTTCCAGCGCAAAGACTCGCTTGAATTTTTATCCTTCGAGCTGCGCGCCGCCCTGGACGCCCTAGCCGAACTCATCGGCGAAATCTATTCCGAAGACCTTCTAGACGTAATCTTCTCAGAATTTTGCATTGGGAAGTGAAGCAACCCGGATTTTTCGACATACCGGGAATCCGGGTTCATACAAAAAAAGGTAGTGAAAATTGGCATTATTGCGTACGCGGCCCCTCTCCCCTTTAAGGGAGAGGGGAAGGGGTGAGGGTTTGACGCTACCACCCACCCTCACCCTTAATCCCTCTCCCT
>JACQQR010000166.1 GCA_016206875.1 Candidatus Omnitrophota bacterium | reverse complement strand
TTTTTCCGCCAAAGGCGGATCCGCCTTTGGCGGAAAGATTCCGGCCTTCGCCGGAATGACACCCACTCTGAATGGTTGCCTTGAGGGAGAGGGGAAATCTTCCTGCAAGTGCGAATTGGCCCCTAACACTTTGATAACCTGGTTAGTATTTTTTGCGCGCCTGAAAGCTTCGGCGAGTGCTCCGGACTCGATGACAGCATGAAGTTTTTCTTGGCTGTCGCGCAAGCGCTCGGCCGGAGTGAGGAAATTGCGATGCTCAACAGAGGTAATTCGTCTGGCAATATGCGATCGGTCAAACAGGGTTTGCCAGCTATCGGTCATCATGTCTCGGTAGGTTTGACTGCCGAAATTTTCTTGAATGCGCGGGGCAATGACTACATAAGAAATATTTTTCTCCCGCAGAAGCTGCGCCAAGCCTTCGGTGTGAAAGCCGCCGGCGACCAGCGCAGCGCGTTGATGTTTCCCCTTTCTCATGGCACCCAGTGTGTTGGTGATGAGGGCGGCGTTGCGTTGCTCAGCTAATTCGTAAAAATGAAATACGGTCGTCAGTCGTCGGTCGTCGGTCGTGGGTAACGAATTTACTGACGACTCACGACTGACGACTGACGACCGTATTTTTTTCCACTCCTCATTCGTCGCCTCAAGCGTAAGCAGGCGTCTCATCAACTGGTTATCGCGATCCTGATTCAGTAGTTTCCGCTCTGCATCCGTTTGCGCAAGCGCATCATACAGACGACGGACTAACTGTTGGATTTCGTGACGGAGAGAAGCTACGCGGATTTCACTTTGCAAAATCCGCTGTTCCGAGAAGCGGCGCAAGTGTTGATAATCATCTAGAGAGAATTGATACTTCAAGCTGGCTGCATACAACAATTCAAAGAATTGGCGGGATGACAAAGTGCGGAGGCCTTGAATTAAATTTTCCCTAAGCGATGCATCACTCACATGTTTCTCGATAACCCGCGTCAACACTTCAATATCTCGGCGCACCTTCGCCGCGTCCATGCCCGCTTCGGCATTGTGCACACGAAGCGTGCGCGTAATCGATGGGTATTCCCGCTGATGCTTCGGGTCTGTGAGCTGGAAATGCAAAATCTTTGCAGTGTGCCTTTCGAGAAAAGTCAAAAAAGCTGCGAATTTCATTCCGCCTTTTTCGTAAGCTTTCACTCTTTTATCAAACTGCTTGAGTGCGGAATGATACATCGAGGACTTAGAAGCGTTTAAATTTTTCTCCACTGAATCAAAATAAGCAGCGATTTTATTTCTGGCTCGAAGACCCTGCTGAAAGAGCCGGAAGTCTTCTTCATACATCGCTTCGTCTTCTACACCCTGGAACCGGACTTTCGCGTTGGAAAGCTGCTCGTGAATCTCTAGCGCGAAAAGTTCTGCGCCAGAAAACTCACCTTTGGAAACCAAGTAATTTGCTGCCTGTCTATTCAGGTCCGGATAGGGTAAGAAATGATACGCCTCGGGAAAAATCGGCTGGGAGGCGCCTTCCAGCCCCACGAAAGAAAGCCCCTCGTGCGCGGCCAAATATTCGAGCACAGCGCGAATATTATTTTGCGCTTCCGGATTGGCGTGCGCATCTTCGACCAAAATAACCAACTCAGCGCCCTGGCCATGAAATGAGGATACAACCGAAGCAATTTCAGAAGGAATTTCGAGGGGAAAAAGAGCCGCCGGTCCCGGCAAAGGAGCGGCCCAACTAGGAAAGGTGGTGACGAAGCAAATTAATAGATAGAAAGCAATAATCCTGCGCCAATGCCTCACTGATTAGGCTCCTCCTTTAAAGACGAAAAGCCTAATTTAACCACGTAACTATAGGAAATGCAAATAAGAGGGAAAGGCCTGTCATCCTGACCCTGAGCGTAGCGAAGGGGAAGGATCTAGGTTGCGTTACCTCACAGGTATGCGAAGCTTCGCAACACTTTTACGATATGCTACTTAGATTCTTCGGCCCGCCTTTGGCGGTCCTCAGAATGACAACTATCACCTTTGATACGGGAAACCGATACTTCACTCACTCTCAGGCGCTTAATTGCGAAAACGAACGCGGTGGGAATGGTTACGGATTTTTTTGAGCTGGTAGAGATTTGCATGCATTTTCTCCCCCATATAGCCAGTCAAAATATCATCCACGAAGATTCGAAAAGGCATGTTGATATGTTTCGCCCGAATGGTGCGGGCACTTAGCCCGTGGGCGAAAAATTTCCTGGCCGTTTTTAATTTCCCTCGTTTGATTTGAATTCCATCCATGATTATTCCGCTCCTTCCTGCGCAAGCAATCTCCGGACTTTCCGCAGATTTTCTTCGGTCATGTAATAAAACTCTACCGCGATGCCCATCTGCTCTGCCTCGATATCGGTGCGCAGCACTTTTCCCTCAATATGAATTTCTTTTTCCTCCGGAAGTCTGATAGCCATGTGAATCAATTTAAAATCATACGGATCGATTTTCCTGATATTGCCGGAGGCAGGCTCCAGATCCAGATATTCCGCGTAGAGCCCCCCTTCACTGAGATTGGTGACTACGGAATTAAACATCCGCTCCTGGCCTTCGTTGTCCTTAAACATAAAAATAAGCGGATAAGCTGTTTTGAGGCGGGCATATTTTCTTTTCTCTTCCGCCAAGCTGTGCGCGGAAGGCCGTGCCAGCTCTTCAGCGAAAAAATGCACCACGTCTTCTTCATCTCTAAAAAGTTGCACACCACTGGATACCGGAAGCCGTGAGAACATTTCGGCCACAGAATAATTGGCGCTTACGATTCCGCTTTTAACCCCTCCCTGAAGATTATCCACAATGGCTTTTACGCCGAGGCTATCAATCGTGTCTACATCTTTGAGATTAATCAGAAGATTTTTGGGATGACTGGCAGTGATAAAGCGTTCTATTTCTTCCCGGCCGCGCATCGCCCAGGGCCCTACAAAATCACCTTTTAAGTCGAGTATCTCTACTTCTCCTACCTGCCTTTTGATGATTTGCGGAACGTATTTGGCCATTGGGTCTCCTTTAGAGAAAAGTGACAGTCACTTCCGCCGAAGGACGGATCCGCCTCTGGCGGAAAAGTGACAGTCACTTTT
>JACQQR010000165.1 GCA_016206875.1 Candidatus Omnitrophota bacterium | reverse complement strand
TCTCCCTCTCACGAGGGAGAGGGGCCGCGATTGCAGTTACGCTCTTGCACTCTATGTGCTGGGCGGGAATGACAATGAGGGGAAAATATGCGTGGAAAAATAAATATTTTGATTTTTTTATCTCTTCTCTTCCCTCTCACCAGTCCCGCTTGGGCTCATGAAAAACGGGAAGTGGCGGACAAATATCAATTCCTCGTGGGCTTTTTGAATGAGCCGGCCTTCTCCGGCGATATGAACGCTGCTCATTTCACAGTCACTGAATCCAACGAACGCGGGGAGGTACCGGTTACCGGCTTGGAAGCAACATTACAAGTGACGGTGCGCGCCAATCAACAAGAAATAGGAGTAAAGCTTGAGCCCATTTGGAATCAGCCCGGAAGTTACGCCGCCTATTTTCTTCCGAGCCAGCCCGGAAAATATGTTTTTCAGATCAGCGGAACTATGGATCAGGCGCCTATCAACGAAATATTTGAATCCGGAGCGGGCACGGATCATTTTGACTGGGTACGGGATGCTCGGGCACTTCAATTTCCAAGCCCAATAGAGACTGCTAGTGTGTCTGAAGGCATACAAGAAATTGAACAGGAACGAAAAAATTCCAAGCAAGCGTTGTGGCTGGGCCTGGCGGGTGTGATTGTGGGGTTAGCTGCTTTGATGGTGGCCGGCGCTCCGATTGTATTTCGCCCCCGCTCGCGATAAAAAATAAAAAAAAGTGACAGTCACTAAAGTGACAGTCACTTTTTGACGCTTTTTGACGCAAAGTTTACATAGAATTCAATTGTACTTTACCCGCCGGGCTTACCGTACTCTTTTATGAAAAAAAACACGGTTTTACTTGTTGAAGATGAAGCCAATATTGTGGAACTGGTGAAATATAATTTGGAAGACGCCGGTTTCAAAGTGCTTACCGCAACCCGAGGCGATACGGGGCTGGATACTGCGCGAAAAGTGAGGCCCGATTTAATCATTCTCGACCTCATGCTGCCCGAAATCAACGGTATTGAAATCACAAAAATTTTGAAACAGAATGAAAAAACTTCTCAAATTCCCATCATCATTCTTACCGCAAAGACCCAGGAAGCCGACCGCATTGTAGGGCTGGAGCTTGGCGCGGATGATTATGTCACCAAGCCATTTAGCCCGCGTGAACTCGTGGCGCGCGTAAAAGCCGTGCTCCGGCGCAAGCATGAAGTTCCTTTCACAAAAATTTTGCACGCAGGTTTTCTTATTCTGGATACGGCAAAGTACATTGTGACCGTGAAAGGCAAATCCATAGAACTTACCTCAAAAGAATTTGATGTACTCAAAACGTTGATGGAAGCCAATGGCCGGGTGCTTACCCGCGATTTTTTATTAGAACATGTGTGGGGTTATGATCAGTCGGCCAATATCGAAACCCGCACGGTGGATATGCATATCGGCCAGCTCCGGAAAAAGTTGAAACAGGAATCCGCCCGGCTGGTCACGGTAAAAAATGTGGGATATCGTTTTGATTTGGATTGAAATTCTCCTCATCCTCTTGGCTTTCGCCGCCGGATTTTTCTTGGCAAAAAAATCCGTTGCAAAGCTTGAATCCGCGATTCAAACCGCCGCACGCCAAATCCAAGCTGAAAAAACACGCGAGGCCGGGCTGGAGGCCGAAAAGACGCAACTGAACGCAATTTTAGAAAATATGGCCGAAGGCATTTTAGCCGTCGATTCGCAGACCCGCATTTTAGTGGCCAATCCCAGCGCCGAAAAGATATTCAAAAAAAATTCCGATGAGCTTCTAGGCAAGCCTGTTTTAGAAGCCATTAAAAATCCTGCTTTAGATTCTATGATTCGCAGTGTGTTGGGACGCCCGCAAGTCATGTGCGAGGAGATTGAACTCCGGCGCGAGGAAGGCAAAACGATTAAAGTCAGCGCGATCGGGCTGGAGCCGCGTGCCCGGGGGGTGGCGGGAATTTTAGTGCTTTATGATGTCACGGAATTGGTGCGGCTGGAGAATCTGCGGCGTGATTTTGTGGCCAATGTTTCGCACGAACTACGCACGCCGCTTACCTCCATCAAGGGATTTTTGGAAACATTGCTAGCCGGCGCAATGCGCTCGCCTGATAGGGCGCTGGATTTTCTGGAAAGAATGGATCAAGATGTCTCCCGGCTCGGCCGCCTCATTG
>JACQQR010000171.1 GCA_016206875.1 Candidatus Omnitrophota bacterium | reverse complement strand
CTTCCAGATCATTTTGGGCGCCGGTGGTGATTTCGTGGAATGTGATTTCTTCGGCCACGCGGCCCCCCATCAAAATAGTGAGGCGATTCACCAATTCTTTTTCGCTCATCATGTAGCGATCTTCAATCGGCATTTGAAGCGTATAGCCCAAAGCGGCATGGCCCCGGGGAATAATGGAAACTTTTTTAAGAGGGTCCACCCCTTCTAAAAGCAGCGTAAGGAGGGTGTGGCCCGATTCATGCACCGCCACCACTTCTTTTTCCTTTTTGGAAATCACCCGGCTTCGACGCTCGGGACCCGCCATCACTCTTTCAATCGAAACCTCGAGCTCGGGCATAGAAACAGCTTCTTTGCCATAACGGGCGGCTAAGAGCGCGGCCTCATTCACCAGGTTGGCTAAATCAGCGCCTGAAAATCCGGGCGTAAGCTGCGCTATTTTTTTCAGATCCACATCTTTGGCGATTTTGACATTACGCGTATGGATTTTCAAAATGGCCTCGCGGCCCACAATATCGGGCCGGTCCACTACAATTTGCCTGTCGAAACGGCCGGGGCGCACCAGGGCCGGATCCAACACATCGGGCCGGTTGGTGGCCGCAATCAAAATGACACCGAGCGTGGCATCAAACCCGTCCATTTCCACCAGCAGCGCGTTCAATGTTTGCTCGCGCTCATCATGTCCGCCGCCAATGCCGGCAAAACGCTGGCGGCCCACGGCATCGAGTTCGTCGATAAAAATAATGGAACCACGGCCGCTTTGCTTGGCCGCTTTTTTTGCCTGCTCAAACAGGTCGCGCACACGGGCTGCGCCGACCCCCACAAACATTTCCACAAAATCCGATCCGCTGATGGAATAAAACTGAACATTGGCTTCACCGGCCACTGCGCGCGCCAGCAAAGTTTTCCCGGTTCCCGGAGGTCCCATCAACAGCACGCCTTTGGGAATGCGCCCGCCCAAGCGCTGAAATTTGGGCGGCTCTTTTAAAAATTCAATGATTTCCTTGAGCTCTTCTTTCGCCTCATCACAACCGGCCACATCTTGAAATGTGATTTGCTGTTTTTCTGAACCCGGCTTGGTGCGGGCTTTGCCAAAAGACAAAATCCGCCCTCCGCCCTGCTGGGCGCCCCGATAAACAAAAAACCAGAAAAACCCTATCAGGAAAAGCACCGGAAGAAGCGAATAAATCAAATTCTTCAAAAATGTTTTTGGGGGACTCACCGTAAAATTTCCGATGTTCTTTCGAAGCAGCGGAATGAGCTCCACGTCGTTCATCGGCACATTGACCAGAAAATAATTTCCCGAAGAAAGTTTTCCCCGAATCACGTTTTCCACCATTTCACTGGACACAATTTCATGGGTTTGGGGATTGCGGTTTGCCATCTCGTAGAATTCGCTGTAGGAGATTTTTTTTACGTCAATTTCCGGGAAGATAATAAATTGCAGAAACATAAAAAAGGCCAGCGCAATAAAGCCTAAAATCAGGATTCTGGATTTCTCCGGTTCCAGCTTAAAACCCGGCGTGCGCCCTGCCCCTTTTTTTGGGGCGCCGGGATTTGGAAAAAACGGATTCGGTGTTTGCTTTTGAGCCATGAGAGTCACTTTCTTCTTAAGTATGCTAACCCAGCATTTTAACAGGGATTAAGAGGCTTCGTAAGAACTGATTTTTACGAATTTCCGCGTTCGATCACTCACTGCCGCGTCTTGGGATATGCCTAACCCATAGATCCAGATCATTTTTGAACTTGAAAAAAACAGAGGCAAAGTCTGTTTTTGCCGGGCAGGCACTTTCTTGTCAATCAAATACTCCTTTAACTTCTTACGCCCATTCATGCCGAACGGTTGAAAGGTGTCCCCCGCCCTGCGGTTGCGAATCAAAAGGGGAAACTTCAACCGGTCATAATCAAAGATTTCATAGCGGCGGTCATCTTTTTTCAATTTATAAATTCGCTTGTCAAATAGCTCACAAGAAAAATTGATGCCGGCTTCTTTGACAAACACACGCTCACCGGGCCTAAGTTTATATTCGTAAGGCGAAACGGGCTCGGTGATTTTTTTGGTGATTTGTATTTCCTTACGCTCAAAGGTGATGATTAAGTCTTCGGGCATGGAAATTTGGAAATGGGTTTCGTCATTCATCGCCCGGCGAATTTGATTCCAATGGTAAAAATCCACTTCCACATCCGGATCCAGGAGAGAAACCGCTTTATTAAAAATGCGGTATTGAATCGCTTCGGGCAGCCCCTTGAGTGCCTCCTTGTTCAAAAAGATTTCTTCGTCTTCCACCCTGCTGATGACGTGAGCCCATTGCTGCTCGGTGACTTCATCCAGAAAATTAATGTCCATGCCAATGGCTTCGGGAAGGCGCGAGAGGATTTCTTTGATGCGGGGATTATAATTTTTCTCCAGTTCCGGCAGCAGTTCTATGCGAATGCGGTTTCGCAAAAAGCGCGTGGAAAAGTTGGACGCGTCGATCCGGTAACTTAATTTATCAAGTTTTAAATAATCGATGCATTCATCTTTTCGAATTTCAATCAGAGGGCGAATAAACGTAGTCTCAGGATAAACGAGTACCGGGCGGATGGCCTGAAAGCCGCGCAACCCGGTGCCCCGGATAATGCGAAGCAAAACCGTTTCCGCTTGATCATCTTGCGTATGGCCCAGGGCAATGCGGTCCATGCCCTGTTTTTTGGCTTCATCGCGCATGTAATGAAAACGCCCAATGCGAGCAGCTTCTTCAGGACTGTAATGATAGTGCCGCTGCAAATCACGAACATTGACACGCCCAATAGAGATAGGCACCTGGAATTGTTTGGCCAAATTTTCCACAAAAATCTGGTCCTTTTCGGCTTCCTCATCCCTGAGCAGATGGTTGACGTGGATGATCCCGACATTTTTTAGGCCCAACTCGCTTTTAAGCGAATAAATCATATGAAAAAGGGCCACAGAATCAGGCCCGCCGGAAACTCCCACGTACACATTTTGCCCTTTTTCAAGCATGTGGTATTTACGAACAGTTTCTAAAAATTTGTTTTTCATAAGCAATTCATAGGTAACTAATATGGTAGCGGCGAAGGGAATCGAACCCCTGACACGAGGCTTATGAG
>JACQQR010000170.1 GCA_016206875.1 Candidatus Omnitrophota bacterium | reverse complement strand
TCCCTCGTGAGAGGGAGAGGGATTAAGGGTGAGGGTGGGTGGTGAAAAGGGTACGAAATTCTAAACCCTCACCCCTTCCCCTCTCCCTTAGAAAGGGAGAGGGGCCGCGAGATACATTGGTGGGCCGCCGGGACGCCTATACCCTATACGAACTTAGGAAACAGTGTAGTAGTACCGCAAAACATTTGATTTTGAGAATGCGGCACTATGCGGTTTGCCAATGGGCTATGCCCATTTTTAATTGTCATGCCGTACATAGAGGTTTCTATGAAAGTTATCATTCTTTGCGCCGGATATGCGGTTCGCCTGCATCCTTTGACGCTGAATACGCCGAAGCCGCTTTTGCCTGTCGCGGGCAAGCCCATGCTTGAATATTTGCTGGAGAAAGTTGCGGAAATTGAGCCCCTGGATTCTGTCTGGATCGTCTCAAACGGAAAATTTGCCGGTCATTTCGAAGATTGGGCGAAAAGCGCTCCTATTCTTAAAGAAAAAATTCATGTCGTAAACGATGGCACCCTGACCAATGAAACGCGCCTGGGCGCCATTGGCGATTTAGATTTGGTTCTTCGCCAAGGAAAAATTAATGAGGATGTGCTCCTGCTGGCGGGAGATAATTTGTTTAGTTTTCACTTGAATGAATTTGTTCAAATCGCAATGAAGCATAAGCCCTTTAGTTCATTAGGGATATATGATGTTGGGGATTTGAATTTAGCTAAAAATTATGGCTTGGTTCAGGTCAGAGCGAGTGGTAAGATAACCGCCTTTTTAGAAAAGCCGCCGGAGCCGAAGACGACATTGGCCTCAACAGGCGTTTATTTTTTCCCGCAGGAAGCGCTCGAATTGGTGCGGGTTTATTTATCCGAGAAAAATAATCCCGATGCGCCCGGGTATTTTGTCAAATGGCTCGTCGAGCGGTCTTCTGTGTACGGAGTTCCGCTTGCCGGATTTTGGTATGACATCGGCGATCGCGCGTCTTATGACGAAGTAAACCGGCTTTTGCAAAATGGACCCCCGCCTGCCTGCCGGTAGGCAAGGCTTCCGCGGGGGTGAGTAGGTCGGGAAACTCGCCGACCCCTCAATTAATCACTAGGAGAAAATATATGAAGAAACAATGGAATTCTCAAGATCAAGAAGGGGGAGTGGCTACATTGAAAAGTCCAAAGCAGGCAGTTCGCGCTACAAAACAAGTTTCATCGTCAAAAGCTGTCAACCATCTTTTCACCTCGGAATCTGTCAGCGAAGGCCATCCCGATAAAGTATGCGATCAAATTTCTGATTCTATTCTGGACGCCATTTTAGCCCAGGATCCGCAAGGCCGCGTTGCTTGCGAAACTCTCGTGACCACGGGCATCGTTGTGGTTGCCGGTGAAATCACCACGAATGCCTCCATCGAAATTCCCGCCATTGTTCGTAGTACCATCCGTGAAATTGGTTATACCGACGCGCGCATGGGATTCGACTATAAAACTTGCGGTGTTTTGCAGGCCGTGCAAAAGCAATCGCCCGATATTGCGATGGGTGTGGACACGGGCGGCGCGGGGGACCAAGGCATGATGTTTGGTTATGCCACAGATGAAACTCCGGAGCTCATGCCGATGCCCATTCTATTGGCGCATCATTTGGTGCGCGAATTGGCGCGGCTGCGCAAAGAGGGAACGCTTACGTATCTGCGGCCGGACGCCAAGTCGCAAGTGACCGTAGAGTACGAAGAAGGCGAGCCGGTGCGTGTAGACACGATTGTGGTCAGCACCCAACACGATGCCGATGTGGCCCAAAAAATTATTGAACGCGATGTACGCGAAAAATTAATCCCCAAAGTTATTTCCAAAAAATTACTGGATAGCAAAACAAAAATTCTGGTCAATCCCACCGGTCGTTTTGAAATCGGCGGCCCGCACGGAGACACAGGTTTGACAGGCCGCAAGATCATCGTCGACACCTATGGCGGTGTGGGCGCCCACGGCGGCGGCGCTTTTAGCGGAAAAGACCCGTCCAAGGTGGACCGTTCGGCCAGTTATTTTGCCCGTTATGTCGCCAAAAATATTGTGGCATCGGGTCTGGCCAAGCGCTGTGAAATTCAGGTGGCCTACGCCATCGGTGTAGCCCAGCCGGTGAGTGTCATGGTTCATACTTTTGGCACAGGCCGCATCAATGACGAAATTCTTGCCTCAAAAATTCAGAGTATTTTCGATTTTACGCCTCGCGCAATCATCACCCATTTAAAATTACGGCGTCCTGTGTACCGGGCTACCGCGGCCTACGGGCACTTCGGCCGCAACGAAGAAGGTTTTACCTGGGAGCTCACCGATCGCGTCAGTGATCTTAAAAAATTAATTTAACGGGGACTATCGATGACCATGACTCTTTCACAACCCAAAAAAAAATCTGGCGCTTCATTTGACGTTAAAGATATAGGGCTTGCCGAAAAAGGAAATCTTCGCATTGAGTGGGCGGCGCGCAGCATGCCGGTATTGTCGCTGATTCAAAGCCGCTTTGCGAAAGAAAAGCCGCTTACAGGCGTTCGCGTGGCCGCGTGTCTCCATGTGACCACAGAGACGGCCAATTTAATGATCGTGCTCGCAACCGGAGGCGCGGATGTCACTTTATGCGCTTCCAATCCGCTGTCCACGCAAGATGATGTGGCTGCGAGCCTGGTGAAGCATCACGGAATTCCCACTTTCGCAATCAAGGGCGAGGATCATAAAACCTATTATCGCCATATCAACGCCACACTCGATCGAAAGCCAAACCTGACGATGGATGACGGGGCCGACCTGGTTTCTGAAATTCATTCGAAAAGGAAAAATTTAAATAAACATATTATCGGCGGCACCGAAGAAACCACCACGGGTGTGATTCGCTTGCGCAGTCTTGAGGCAAAACATCTCTTGATGTATCCCATCGTTGCGGTCAATGACGCGTTTACCAAGCATTTTTTTGACAATCGTTACGGCACGGGCCAATCCACTTTGGATGGAATTATCCGGGCCACTAACGTTCTTTTGGCCGGAAGCACGGTGGTGGTCAGCGGTTATGGCTGGTGCGGCCGCGGAGTGGCCGATAAGGCCCGCGGCTTGGGCGCCAAAGTCATTGTCACCGAAGTCGATCCGCTCAAGGCGCTGGAGGCGGCGCTTGACGGCTTTCAGGTAATGGGCATGAATGAAGCCGCGCAAGCGGGTGATGTGTTTGTCACCGTAACGGGAAATCTCAACATTATCCGGCGCGATCATTTTTTAAAGATGAAAGAGGGCGCGATTGTGGCCAACTCTGGGCATTTCAACGCGGAGATTGATATTCCGGCGCTGGAAAAGTTATCCGCAAAGCGCCGGCGCGTGCGCGAGTTTGTGGAAGAATTTACGCTTTCAGGAAGCGGGAAAAAAATCAACCTGCTCGCTGACGGCCGCTTAATCAATCTTTCGGCTGCCGAAGGGCACCCGGCCTCGGTGATGGATATGTCGTTTGCCAATCAGGCGCTTTCCGCGGAATATATAGTTAAGAACGCGAAGGAACTTGAGAAAAAAGTGTACCGGGTTCCGGAAAATATTGACCGGGAAATTGCCCGCCTAAAACTCAAATCAATGGCTATCCAAATTGACGAGCTCACCCCGGAACAAAAGAAATATCTCGCCTCCTGGGAGATGGGCACGTAAAAACAGTCGTTGTCGTCATTCCCGCGAAAGCGGGAATCCAGTGACTTTGCCTTTGGCGTAATGAAAAAGTCACTGGACCCCCGCTTTCGCGGGGGTGACAACATTACTCACTTGTTTCCCAAATCCAGCTTCAATACGGTGATTGTTGCGAATACGAGAATGGCGAGCCATGCAGCCAAGGGGGGGAGAAGCGTGCCCGATTTTCCTAAGGCCTGCGCCACAGCTGTTGTGATGTGGAAGGTGAGCACCACGCCGAGGCAGATCAAAATGTTCATGGCAAATTGCTTGCGCTTGGCGACAACGGATAATAGCGGCACGGCAATCAGGATCATAATAAGATTTTGCCAGGGAGAGGCCAATTTGTTGTGCAGTTCCACTTCTTCAGCGTGAAGATGAAGCTGATGCTTCTTCAGTTTCTCAATTTGATTTTTGAGTTCTTTGTAGCTTAGGAAAACACTTTCTCGCGAAGCCTCAATCAAATCTTTAGGGGTCACACGGACCTCATTAAAATCCCTTTCCGCCAGGTAGAGCGGCTCTCCCACAATACGGCCCTGTGCCGACATCTCGTAGGCAGTCACCCGTTTCAATTTCCAGATTCCATCCCGGTATTCGGCTTCTTTTGCGCTTAATTTTCTCTCCATTTTTTTCTCGGGGGAAAAAAACACCACATTCATATTTTTTGCCAAATTATTTTTTGCTTCGAAAGACTGAATATAAAAAAGCTCGTTATCGGGGCTGAAATAGGTCACATCGTAAAGTATCAGCCCCTGCTTTTTGGAAATATTGCGCTCAATCTGGCTTTCCAGAATATTTTTTGCGGCCAAATAGGTGGCCGGCACAATCCGGTCGTTCACCACAAAGGTGGTGATGCCGAGCACAAGGCCCACAAAGAGAATGGGCACCATGATGCTTTCTATGCTCAGGCCGTTTGCCTTCATGGCCAGAAGCTCATTATTCCGGTTGAGTTGTGTCAGAAGATACACCGTGCCGAGAAGCGTAGCCCAAGGAATAGTTTGGGTGAATCCCAGCGGAACCAGATTTAAATAATATTGCAGAATATATTTCAGTGAGGTTTTATTTTTCAGCATGTCGCTTAAATTGTCAAAAATATCCGCAATCAAAAAGAGCATAATGAGGCTTATGGAGCAGAAAATGATAGGAACGACTAATTCCCGGATAATATAGCGGTCGAGAATTTTCATGACGGTGAGGGGGTGCGCGCCAGGGAGAAAACACTCACGCCCCGGGCGCCCGCTTCCTTTATGATTTTTGCGCATTCCTGGGCGGTGGCGCCGGTGGTGACAACGTCATCCACCAGCAAAATCCATTTTCCGCGCACCGCGCCGGCATTCGTGATTCGAAATGAGCCTTCCAAATTCATAAATCTTTCTTTGCGGGAGAGAAAACTTTGCGGATTTTTCGCGTGTTTGCGCGTCAAAATGCCTTCTTGTACCGGGATGTCCAATTGTTTGGACACGGTTCGGGCGATGAGCCGTGATTGATTAAATGTTCTTTCTTTTTTTCTAAGCGGGTCCAGGGGAACCGGAAGAATCAAAGAAGGCGGGTTTTTCCATGTTTTCTCTTCGAAAATTCTGGCGATTTTCTTTTCGAAGGTTTCAAGAAGCCAGGATTTTCGGTGAAACTTGATTTCATGAAGCGCCCTGCGTAAGGCATCATCGTAGCGGTAAACGGAAAACACTTCATCGAAGGCGAACCGGCGCTTTTTGCATCGAGGGCAAACCAAGCCTGGGCCTTCCCCGTAGGGGGGCATTTCATCGCTGCAACGGCTGCAAATCGGCGCCCTGAGCTCATGAAATTCCAAGAAGCATTCGCGGCATACATGATCTTCGGTAAGGGCGAGGTATGTACCGCAAACCGAGCACCAAACCGGATAAAGGCACCGGGACAAGGTTTTTGCGAGCATGGTGAGCTCAAAAACTGGTTTCATAAGGGGCATACTATAACACGGAGTACAAAAATTCTCTTTAACTGAATAGAAAAGGTGCACCACCGTAGCAGCGACCGTGGCCCCTCTCCCTTCCGCCGAAGGCGAGAAAGGGAGAGGGATCAAGGGTGAGGGTTTCGGTGGCGCCGCACCCTCACCCCGGCGCTTCGCGTCTGGCCCTCTCCCTCTGCTTCGCGAGGGAGAGGGGCCGCAGCTACGGTGGTGCACCCGAATAGAAATCAAAATATGATTTATTTCTCGTCGCCGGGATACTGTTTGGGGTCTTGGGATTCTTTCATTAGGCGGTAGAAGATATCGGGATTTTTAAGGCCCAGCCTTCTGGCTCGGTGGGCATATTTCCAGGCGCGCGCGTAGTCTTTCTTGAAATAATAAACCTTGGCCAGCGAAACATAAAAATCGGGTTCCTCGTTGTCAATTCGAATTGCCTGCCAAATAGAATGAATCGCTTCATTGAACCGGCCTTCATATACATACAATTCTCCCAGGCTTGCGTGAGTAAAAGCGATATCGGGATGTTTTTTCACCACTTCTTTCATCACGGAAATGGCGTCGGCATATTTTCCTTCCCGGGTGAATGCATCCGATAAGCTTAAATAGCCGCCCAAAAAATCGGGGTCAATCGCCAGCGAGGACTTTGCCGCGCCCGACCAGCCGGTGCTCACACCGTAATAAGAATAAATGAAGGCTAAATTGCTGTAGGCCAAAGCAAGCCGGGGGCTCAGCCGCAAAGCGTCCTGGAACGCTGTTTGCGCTTTTTTGTAAAGCCCTTTGCCCGCATAGATACTTCCCAAAGCGAGAAAATAGGAACTGAAAAAATCCTTCGCCGACAATGTTTTTAAATAAGCCCCGTTACGGATGGCCTGCTTTGAAATCCTGGAAATTTTCGCGTAAAACTCATCGGATAAATTCGCGCCATAAGCAGTGGTTTCAATATTGATACGCACGTTGCCGTCATCGTAGCGCGGAAAAATGTGATACGGCACCACAACCGGATAGAGCGGAAGTTTCAACTCTTCGGCAAGTGCCAGATACACCGAAGTTAACCCTAAGCAATTGCCCTGTTTTTTCTCGAGCACGGGCACTAAAAATGAATTTTCATAAATGGCCTTGGGCGATTCCCGGGACATACGGATCAGCGTATCGTAATATCCGGTGCCCGCTCGTATTCCTTCCACCGGCTGAACGTCAAAGCCCCATCGCTCGTACACACATTCTCGTAACGTGTCGAGGATTTTCTGCGGAGATTTTTCATTCTCGATGCGAGGGCGTATTTCATCGGCGAGCTTTTTAATTTTAGATTTGATTTCCTCGCCGTTGATGGACGGATCCACCTGTTTGGAAAACAAAATAGCAGAGTCTACAATGGGCAGATTTCCCTCAGGCCCAAACATTGCTTGTTCCAGGCTTGCAAATCCCAGGCAAAAAATTGCGAGAATGGCGCAGGCCGCCATGATCCGCTTCTTCATGATGGGGGCTCTTTCGATACCGCGCGCAGTTTCGCCATGAATTCCGGGTCTTGGAGCCCTTTCGCTTGGGCGCCCCGGACATATTTCCAAGCGGCAAAGTAGTCTTTTTGCTGAAAACTTAATTTGGCGAGCGATAGAAGAACTTTTTCATTTTTGGAAAGATAGTTCAGGGCCAGCATTAAATCTGTTTTAGCGTTCGCGTAATCTTTTTTTTCCAAATAAACCGCTCCGCGAAGCGCGTAGGCCTTGAAATAACGGGAATCCTCTTCCAAAATGCCGTTGATAACCGAAAGGGCTTTATCCGGATTATGATTTTCCAAATAAATCTCTGCCAGAAAAAGCTGCCAATAATTTTTTTCGATGTAAGGCGCCTGTTTTACGGCCTTTTTCATCTGACGAATCGATGGCTTTATTTTTCCGGTTCGGAAGAAATAAACGGCTTTTGTGTAATGAAGAAACGGTGCGTCCGGCTCTAACGTTTCAGCCTGTTCGATATAATTTTTTGCCGCGTAAAATTCCCCGAGCTCAATCAATGTATTGGCCTGATGCAGCATGGCGTCGGACGATTCGGGGGCCAACTCCAGAACCTGTTCAAACGTTTCCTTCGCCCGGGCAAATTCCAAGCCATGAAAATAAACAAGGCCGATAAAATATTGCGTCACCCAGTTCGAAGGGTCTTTTGCTTCAGCCCTGCGGAAATATTCCATGGCCTGCCACAAAAATCCATCATCCACATAAACGCCAAACAAAAAATGACGAAGGCCAAAGGCCATCAAGGTGCGGGGATCATCCGATCCTTTTTTGAGGGAAGTCTCAAAATTTTCCTTGGCCGCCGAGCGCTGTCCCACAACATACTGGATGGTGGCGTGATAGGCCAATGCCTCCGGGTCTTCCGGTTTGAAATGCAAAATACTGTCTGCGTACGTGTCGGCCTCTCGCAAACCGGAGCGAATTAATTCGAGCAAAGCCAGATCATGCAAGGCATCCAGATTTTCAGAATCCACTTCCACGATACGGCCCAGTAAATCTTTGGCTCTTGTTAAATTCCCGGCTTTCCACGCAAGATGGGCCAATCCTCCCAGCGCGGTCAAATCTTTCGGATAATTTTTTACGGCCTCTTCAAATTCCCAGCCGGCCGCGTCAACATTTCCGGACTCCAAGAATATTTGACCCAAATCACTGGAGAATTCAGCCACTTCGGGAAAATCTTTTTTGGCCTGTTCGATGAGTTTGACGGCTTCTCCGGTTTTTCCGGCGCGCGCATATTCAAGAGCCAGGGCATGCCGGTACAGGGCTATAACTTCCGTGCTGCTCAGAATTCGAAAATAAGCCGCCGAAAAATTTTTCTTCATTTTCTTCGCGCTCTGCATGCCGGCGCTTCGCTTAAAATAATCAAGCTCGTAGGAACGGCGAGGGGTTCCGGTGTCCAAATATTTGCGGACTCCGGCTGAATCGTAAACCAGAAAAGGATGGCGGGGGGCTAAAATCATAAAAAAGGGAATATGCAATTCACCGGCAAGAGCAGTCCAAAGCCCCGTGATTCCCAGGCGGCTTGCTTTTTCTCGCCGGATAACCTCATCAATAAAAAACGATTCGCCGCCCAATTTTAAATTTTTTTCCGAATAAATAAATTGCTCCCAAACGCGAATCAGGCTTCGGAAATTTTTTATATCGCCGGTTCTGGTATGGAGCTCATGTTCCCATTCTTGAAGCTCGCTCTCGGCGCCGGGATTAAAATGACTATTGTGGGTTTTTGAAAACTCAAGAAGCTGGCTCGCAAGCCCTCGGGATTCATCGGCCCAAGCCGGCGGGAAGGAAAGAAGAAGTGTTAGTCCTATTATTAAATTTTTTTGCATTAGCCTAATCTTCGGCATTTCCATGGTGGATGTTTTCTAATATAATTCGAACATGGTAAAAATCGGTACATTGGTTTTGGATGGTTCGCCGCGCGTGGCAGTTAGCGTCAGAGACGGGGTATTCGCGCAGTTTCTGCGCGCGGAGAAGAAATACGGACTCGATGTAGTGGAGCTGAGAATCGATTTATTTTCTTGTTTGGATGAACAATATGTCATCACGGAAATCAAAAAATACGCGGCTTTTCCCATCTTAGCCACCATCCGTTCTGCGCGTGAGGGAGGCGGATGGAAAAAGTCGGAAAAAAAACGCCTCCATTTATTTAATGTGGTCATTCCGCATGTCCATGCCGTGGATATAGAGCTTTCCTCTCCCATTGCCAAAGAAGTGGCCCAGCGCGCGCGCCGGGCCGGAAAAACCGTGCTGGTTTCTCATCATAATTTTATGCATACACCGGCCAAGCCCGCACTCGAAAAAATTCTTAAGCAAGCGAAATCAATACGCGCGGATATAGTCAAAATTGCGGCAGAAGCCCATAATTTGAATGATGTTCGCACACTGGCTGATTTTCTTCTGACACATCGGCAAGAAAATTTAGTTGTAATTGCCATGGGAAAAGAAGGCGTCGTGAGTCGTATTCTTTTTCCAGCCTTAGGTTCGTTTTTGACTTATGCCGGCCTGGAGGATGGATTAGCCCCCGGGCAACTGAATTTGGCCCAAACCAGTGAGTGGTTGAAGAAATTGTATCCAAACAAAAAGTGACCGTCACTTTTTGTTTTTTATTGGACATAACAGGGCTTATTCATATAATACGCACTACCTAACCGAAAGGACTCCCGTGACTAAGGTTTTTGTCGGAGAAAATGAAAGTCTCGACAAGGCGCTTCGCCGTTTGAAGAAAAAAATTGAACGCGAAGGCGTTTTGAAAATCTTAAAAGCTCGTAAGCATTACGAGAAACCCAGTGATATCAAACGGCGCGCCCGTCGTGCTTCTGAAAAAAAGCGCGTTTTAGTGTAACCTTCTCGCTTCCCGTACCCCGAGTTTTCTCGCCAATTGAATCCAGCTTTCCGCTGTGATAATATGCCTTTTTTTCTACTGTCATCCTGAGCTCTTCGCTTGTCATCCTGAGCGATAAGAG
>JACQQR010000162.1 GCA_016206875.1 Candidatus Omnitrophota bacterium | reverse complement strand
CCGCACCCACACTCACCGCGAATGCTCTTGCTGTCATTCCCGCGGAAGCGGGAATCCAGTGACTTTGCTTTTCCCGAACTACGGAAGAAGCTGGACTGCCGATCATGCCTGCACTCTTGACCGCCGGCAGGCGGTCAAGGTGCTGTGCTGTCGGGAATGACAAATCTCCCAAACTTTGGGCGGAGGCAGTGGGAGTGGATGGCAGCCAGGCGCTTCTATTTTTTTTATTTTTGAAAATGGATTGGACACGTTCCTGAATGGAAATGCCTTCGCCTGGGGCAAATGCCGGAAATTTGTTCTGCACAAAAGAAATCTTGTCGTCAGATTCAATACGCCTCAGAGCTAGCCACCCCTCTTCGAAGAGAACGCCCCATAAATTGGGCGCATCTCCCTCATTTTGAATGTGAAATACAGCCAGAGGAACAGCACCAGCGCCTGTCATACGCACCTCTGCATTGATCAGGGCTATTTCTTCTTCACTCAACACACTGCTTTTACCCACAATGCCTTCTGTAAAACGCAGAGAATGCGGATATTCGCGGCCTTGCACCCAGCCTAAATCGATTGCCTCAATTGCGCAATAAGGCAAGCCGTGAACATCTTGCGCTGTGCCTGCATCTGAAGCGGCGATTGAAGGGGCAGCTTTTTCTCTTGACGATGCGGAAGTGTGCAATCGATATGTTCTAGGACCTTCTGGCAACGAAAGTGAAAGTTCTAACTCGGGAATGTTAAAACCACCAAGTCGTGGTTCACGAAAGTCAAAAAAACCTGATTGGAATTCACCGCCAGGTTGATTCACTTCAGGTATCGATAGGCTTACTGAAAGCACTTCAACCTGTATTGACTTCCCTCGCTTGGGTGTAGCTATCAATAAATCACCAGGAAATATCGCTTCAACCGAAAAAAGTTCTGGAAGGGCGGCAACTTCTTCCGGATCGAATCCGCCCAGTAGATGTTGCACGGCTTCTTTTTCCTTGCCAGTGGCCAATAATCGAAATTTTATCCGGGCTGGTTTATGGCTATCTGCAGGAGGTTTTGCTAACTGTCCGAGCGTCCTCCATCCCACTGTGGGCCTGTTCCGAATACTCGGAGACAGATTCGCCGTGATGACTTCTCCCAGATAAGCTTCTCCGCTTTCAAAAGGAGTCGTTATAATAAGGTCGCCTACACGCGCTTGTTTGATAAAGTCAATTTCAGGGAGTTTTTTCACTTGATCCGGCTTGACTCTTAAAAATTTTTCAAGAGTTTCAGGAGTTTCTTGCAAGGCCAACAGCAGTAATCGTTCCGGATAATGAGGATGAAAACCAAATCGTTTCTTTAATGTTTTAGGCCATTTCTCGAGTCCTTCCAAACTTTGCCAAAAAGTTTTTGGTGTCTCCAAGTTCAAGCCTTTTTCACGGGCTAAGTTTTCAAGCGCAAGTTTGAAATCAGCCAATTGAGGATCGCTGATGGTTGGGGAATGAAGTAATTGCAATAAAGCGGCATCTATTGAAGTGTCATTATGAACTTCAATCATGAATGAATAAGCGCCCCGAGCAGGCGCAAGCGTGGCAAGACCCGGCGTGTGATGCTCGCCCATAGTTTTTTGACGGTAAACTATGGATGGAAATTGATCGAGCACTTCTTTCAATGCTTCAAATGAAACAAACTCGCCAAAGTTTTTAGCCGTTTCGATTATGGATTCACCGGGCTCGCCGGCTGCTTCATAACTTCGTCTCAAATCCGTTAAAAGCCACCCAAAAATCATCCCCAATAAGCCTAAGCCCATGCCAACAAAAATCAGAGCAATTGGATTTTCTGTTAGCCGCCCAGCGGAGGGAATCAAAAGCACCGCCGGGAATGCTACAAATATTAAAGCGAGCACGCTAGGAGGAATCCGATTCAACCACTTCCGCGCCTCACGCCGGCGAAGTACTTGATTAACATCCCGATTGCCCAGACTTAAAGCCGATGATGAAAGTTCGGGCGCTTCGATAACTGGTTTTACGCTGTAACTACTACCACGCTCGACAAGTGCTTGAGGGGTTTTGTCATTCCCGCGAAAGCGGGAATCCAGCGACTTTCGCATTGCATTAAAACCCAAGTCACTGGACCCCCGCTTTCGCGGGGGTGACAAACCAGGTATGAACTTACCGAGCGCAGTACTGCTGTTCCATTCAGCAATAAAGGCGTTGGAGATAGCTGTATCGGCGTGCGTGGCGCGCAGGGCTTCGGAGGCGAGAGCGCCCATGGCGAGGAAGCCCTTGGGATCGACCCAATCGGCCCGGAGCATGTTTTTGCCGTGATCGGTCATGGTGGCCGCCGCGGGCATTGGCATAGCGATGGATTGATTCAAAATGGCCCGGTGATATTGAAGCTCGGCGGCCCGGGCGGATAAATGGGCATATCCCTCATTTGATTTGGGAGCGATGGCGGGCACGATTTCGCGATAGCTGATGTTTTCGCCTCGCAGGGCTTGCTTGATAGAATCGGAGTGAAAGCCTCCGGCAATGAGAATGGCTTTTTTGGCGCGGCGCGCTCGGAAAAACGCGAGGAGATTTTTCATCATGGCCTGGTCGCGCAGAGATGCCCCGTGATAAAAATCGAGAGCGAGACGGAATATCCTGTCATTCCCGCAAAAGCGGGAATCCAGTGACTCTGGTTCGAGAAGCTTAAAGTCGCTGGATCCCGGCTTCCGCCGGGATGACAAAAATGACAGGTATTCCTCACGCGACAGCTTGACTTCCAAGAGCTTGGTGAGAAGCTTGGCTTCTTGCCAGCGCTGGAGAAAATCACGTTCGGTATCAGTGATAGCAAGTTTTTGCAAAATAGACTCGGCAATGCCTTCCATTTCATCAAAAAGTGGAGCTGCGGATAGCTCTTCTTTTAATAGATGAAAGCGCAGCCAGGCTTTGAGGTGATCGCCCATTTTTACCGGCTGGCTCCCAGTTTTCTCGACTAATGCCTCGAGCAGCGAACGAATAGAGGATTGACCTTTTCTGTCATTCCCGCGAAGGCGGGAATCCAGGGTAGCCATCACTTCGTTCAGCCAATCCTGGAT
>JACQQR010000158.1 GCA_016206875.1 Candidatus Omnitrophota bacterium | reverse complement strand
GCGCAGGCGATGATGAGGGCTGAGACACCTGCGGCATGGCGGAGCTTGGAATTGAATTTTGACTTGAGGCATACCCGCCGCCTCCACTACTGCTGCTTGAAAAACTTCCTCCACCCGAACTACTTCCACTCGAACTAGAACCTGAACCACCTTGACTTCCCGATGAACTGTTAGACACTTTTTGTGCACTGACACTGAATCCGTCCAATCCGGAGGCGCTAATGGTTGCTCCTGGTGCGACCCCTCCTCCTCGATCCGATCCTGGCCCAGTCTTTCCACTTCCACTATTGCTGCCACTTCCCCGATCCCCGCCTCCTCCTTTACTTCCACCACTGCCTCCTTTTTTACCTTTTCCTCCTCTTCCCCGGCCGCCGCCCCCTCCATGATATGGATCCAGTCCATAAGGATCGCGGTAGGCAAGCGGATTATTATCGGCGTATGTGTATAAATTCAGCCCCGCCTCGTAGCCTTTGGGATCGGTGTTGATAAATCGCCCCAGCCGGGGGTCATAAAATCTGGCCCGGTTATAATAAAGTCCCGCCTCTTCCTCAAACTCGCGGCCGGTGTATAAAAAGTTCGTGGATGGGTTCTGCGGCGCGCTTGTCAGGTTGCCATACGCATCATAGCTGTAACTTTCTTTGATACTGCCCGATTCGTCCGTTAACGCAAGGGTGGACATCAATTCATCCTGGTGAAAATAAAGAGTCTCCCCTGAAATAGAATCTTCTTGGTGTAACACTTCGTCTACTTCCGGGCCGTGCACGTAGCTTGCCAAAAGATTTCCTGCAACATCCAACTCGGCCAGAAGCTCATCTCCATCCCAAAGATAACGGGTGGTAACGCCAGCGGCTGTTTTTGCCACTTTCCTGCCTTGGGCATCGTAGACATATTGGATTTGACTGCCGCCCGGCAGTGTTATCTTCACCAGTTGGTCCAGCATGTCATATTCATAAAATGTTTGATTTCCGGTTATCACATTCCGGCGTTTGACCAGATTTCCATTGGCATCGTATTCCAGCACTTCATCGCCAACCACGGTGTATTCATTTAAAGAATTTGTTGTGTATTGCGTTGTACCCAAGTTGGATGTAACGTCCTCACGATTTCCCAAAGCATCTAAAGCAAATGTGGTAGCGCCGATGACAGGATTGGTTACAGAAATCAACCAGCCCAGTTGGTCATAATCAAAACCGCTTTGCCCTTCTAATGAATCGTCCTTTTGAGCGACCAGACCCCGCGAGTCCAGCACATATTCCAACTCGCGCAATATCAAACCTTGAGCATCTTTGTGTTGAATGGATGTGATTTGCGAAGCTGAATCATAGGAATATTCCGTACGTGTCCCATTGGCCAATGTTTTGGATGTTCTACGGGACAAAGCATCGTATTCATATTGTGCTTGTCTTAGTTTTTCATCTTCGACTCCGGTTAAACGGCCCAAAATATCATAAGTATAAGTTCTTCGTAGACCGCCGGTTCCTATTATTGAGCTTAATGATTTTCTGTTTCCTAATGCGTCGTAAGCATAGTCCACTCTTTTCGAGAATACATCCGTTGTGGCTGTGAGCCGCCCTAATAAATCATATTCATTTTGAATCGTGCCCGCTGAGTTGGTTTGCGTAAGTACATTCCCCATTTCATCGTAAGTGAAAGTTTCCACGGAACCATTCGCAAAAGTCCTTTGGGTTATTTGATTCAGTGCATCGTAGCTATAAACTGTGTTCCGGCGCAGCCGATCCTGGAACTGGCTTACATTGCCTGCAGCATCATAAGAAATATTTTCCCTGGAACCATCCGGATATATGGTTTCAATCAAACGGTTCAATAAATCATAATTCATCTGAGTGGAATTTCCGCGCGCATCTTGTATTTCTTTTATATTTCCCAAAGCATCGTATGAGTAACGAGTAACATTCCCCAATGCGTCTGTTTCTTTGATGAGGCGATCGAGCGAGTCGTATTCATAGACTGTGCTGTTTCCTTGCGCATCCGTACTTTCAAGAAGGTTTCCGGCGTTGTCGTATTGGAAGGTAACACTATCTCCTAACCCGTTAGTTTGGCGCACAACGAGTCCCCGAAAATCGTATTCCTGGGTTTGTGTGGAATGATCCGGAAGAATAGTGCGCACCAATTGATTCAAAGCGTCATATTCGAAGCGGGTAGTATTGCCCAGAGCATCGGTTTGAGCTGTCAATAAATTATTTTCATCATAGACAAAAGACGTGACAGCACCGCTTGCATCGCTGGCCGTAAGAACATTATCCTTTGGATCATATGTGAAGCGCTCTTCGTTTCCCAACGGATCAATTCGCGAGAGAATTCTGCCAAGCAAATCATATTGAACGCGTTCTTCTCCACCATTGGGATAAATGGTTTTTATCAGTTTTCCCACCGCGTCATATTCAAACCGGGTACTATGGCCTAAAGCATCCGTTTCTGAAATTTTTCTTCCAAGCAAATCATAATCAAAACGGGTAACGCGGCCTAAAGCATCACGAATCTCGGTGAGGCGATTCATCGCGTCATAAGCAAAAGTCGTGACATTTCCTAAAGCATCCCGTCGTGAAATCAAATTTCCTACGGCGTCATAGTTCAATGAGGTTCTTGAGCCGAGCACGTCTACTTCTGCGGTTTTCTCACCCTTATTGTTATATTCAAATGAAGAGATATTCCCTAATGGATCGGTGATTTGAGTCACGTGGCCCATAGAATCATAGGCATACTGAGTCCGGCGGCCTAAAGCGTCTTCATGGCTTATAATCCGTCCGAGGGCATCATATTGATTCAATTCTGTTTGGCCGCGTGCGGGATCGCTGGCAGAAACCAAATTCCCGCGCGCATCATATTGATAATTCCAGATATTTCCCGCTGCGTCACGCATCAGCGTTGGAAAGCCGCGAGAATCAGAAATATAGGTCGTGATATTCCCTTTCGCATCTTTTGCGCTTTCAACTGTTCCATCCAAATTGTATGTATATTCGGTGCTATTTCCGGCAGGATCTTGGACGCGGATCAATTGTCTATTGATGTCATATTCAAACTCCGCCCGGTTTCCAAGGGCATCCGTGAACGATGTCATTTGGTTAAAAACAGGCTCATAGGTATACCGGCTTATAGCACCCGATGCGTCAATTGCCTGCAGCAGATTTCCTTTTTGATCATAAGTAAAACGAGAAACACGATTTTGGGAATCTGTTTGCAAAATTAAATTGTGCTTTGAGTCGTATACATTCCGGGTAATTCCACCTAGGGCATCAATAGTTTCTGTAAGCAGACCTTCGGAAGAAAATTTATAAGTTGTGGTTCTTCCCAAAGCATCGATTTCATCATAGGCAAGAACATTTCGCCCGCCATAGACATACTGTCTCTGGACAACCCCATTTCGGAATTCTTTGATGATCCTTCCCTCGCCATCATATTCATATCCTTCCGTGCTGCCATCCGGATAAATAATGCGTGTCAAACGGGTTTTTGAATCGTATTCATAATTTGTTTTTTCACCTAAAGGGTTGGTGGCAGAAATCAACCGGCCTTTTACATCATGTTCATACAGCCAAACACCTCCGCTGGCATCTGTGATTTTGTCTAAATTATATTTGTTGGTATTAAACTGATCTTTTTCTCTAAACGAATATTCCAGTTGAATGGAATCTCCTGATGGAAAATTAACGCTTGTTAAATTTCTGTTTACATCATAAAAAAACCGGATTTCGCCGGCCGGACCCCAGATGCGGGTAATAAACCATGTCACCGTGGAAACGGTGTTGTGATCAATAAAAGGCGCGGAATCAAATTCGTAAATGGTGCCATCTTTTAATTGGAGGAAGAAACCTCCTTGTGGGTTCTTCAGTAATGTTGAGTAATTGGACTTACTTTGAGGCCGGTAACTTCCATCCGGATTGCGGAAGAAAAACTCATAACCGCTATCTCCCAAACCTAAAGATACTGTGCCATCCGGAAAATCCTGAATGAAATAATCTAAATTCGAATGCCATCCTAAGCCCAGCTGGCGGTCAAACACTTCGGCGTCACTCGGGTCATAAGATCGATTGATTCCAAGCGTGCTTTGCCCGAAGGGTACAGAAAATTCATTGAAAGAAAGAAGTGTGCCTGCTGGAGGTACTGTTTGAGTAAGCTTGATGGTGAGTGCCGGCTGGCTTTCTGAGCCAACTACAGTCACATTCCCACTTTTATCTCGCAAAGTAACGATAACGCCATAATCATCGGCGACTTGTAAGCCTTGAGTATCCCAATGAAAAGGCCAAAACTGCCCGTCATGCAAAAATACAAGTTTTTGCTCACCCGAATCATAACCGGTAGACTGAGAAACAATGCGCACGGATGCATCCAACAAATCTCCGGCTGCATTGAGCTCCCAAGCATTAATACGCACAAGGCTCCCCAAACGGTATTCATTGTCCATATCGGAAGCAACAGAAGAATTCAGCCATCCCAGTTGAGGCGGGTTCTGCGGATCTAGTTGACGGGCGGGCAAATCATTTTCGTAGTCCAGACGCATCGAGTCAATCCAAAATGCCCCTTGAGAATTCGTGGGCATAGAAAAAAAAGCCGGGTCGACAAAAAACAGTACCGCCCGTACCTTTTTCAAAATTACCGGATCAAGCGAAGAAAAATCATAGGCCAGCTCCACCCAGTCTGAACTACCTTGAGGAATCTCCTTCCATGATTCAAAATTGATTTGAGTCCCTTCCAAATCAAATTTCATCATTAACTTCATGGCAGGAATGCTTTCTTTCTTCACTCGAAGTTTGAGCACATTAAATTTTGAAAAATCATTACTCACATCATCTTGCTTGGGCGCAAATGCAAAAAATGAAGTGGGAAAATTTGTTGATTTGTTGTATTCCACTTTCATGGAATGCGTGCCATCGAAACTCTGAGTATTATCAATCGAGCGCGTATAAACAGTGCCCGGTCCATCCACATCCCAATAAGTCTGAATGAAACTATTATTACCGTCAAAGTCGTCCAGTAGCCGTGTAGATGGAGCTTCGGCAAGCCGGATACGATCTATGTAGAATGTTCCGGCAGTTGTTTCGCTTGCCGGATCCGCAAAAAATAAAACGCTTTTTACATTGGCTAACAAGTCCGGACGAACGGAAGAAAAATCAAAAGTGGCTTCTTGCCAGGACCCGCTTCCTTGCGGAAATTGGAGCTGAGACTCGAAGGTGTCGGGAAAACCGTTAAACTCAAGTTTCACCATAAGCGACATTGGACTATCAAAATTTTTGTTGATTTGAAAACGAAGTGAACCGAAGGCAGTGAAATTGTTACTTTGGCCGTCCTGCTTGGGATTGAATGCAAAAAAAGAATAGGAATACCCAGGGAGCTTTGTATACTCCACTTTCATAGAATGAGTGCCGTCATAGGCTTTTTCTTCTGTAACTTCCCGTCTATAAACTGTGGTTGCGTCCCAATCCCAATAAGTTTGAATTGAGCTGGAATTTCCGTCAAAATCATCGACAAGATGAGTGGGCGTACGCTCGTCTAAAATAAGATTGTCTATCAAAAAACTTCCTTGTGAATTTCCGTTGCCTGGATCCGCAAAGAAAAGTACTTTTTTGACATCTTTAAGTTTATTGGGATCCACCGAAGAAAAATCAAAAATGGCTTCTTGCCACTCACCTGAACCTTGCGGAAATTGAACCTGCGTTTCATATACCTCACTAGTTCCTTCAAATTCCAATTTAACCAGAAGAGCCATAGGAGGTTCATGATTTTTCTTTAATTGAAAGCGCAATGTGCGATAGGCTGAGAAATCATTTGCAACCCCATTACGCAACGGCTCTAAAGCAAAAAAAGAATAGTTGTGAAAAGCATCTTTTGTAAAATTCACCTGCATAGCGCTTGTTCCATCAATGCCTTGGCCCTGCTCAAATGAGCGTTGATAGACAATTCCGCCATCCATATCCCAGTATGTTGATACCTGGGTTTGGCCGTCAAAATCATCTATCAGAAATATTTTTTCATACACAATCGAAGCGCTTGTGGGATTTGACCAAAATCCAGAAGCATCTTTCAGTTTGACCCAAACGGTTTTATTCCCTTTACTTTCCTCTAAATTCCAAGTTTTAGAGGTCGAAAATGGTTCGGGCAAACTAAAATTCACGCCATCATTAGAGAAAGACATTTCGGTTACTTGAGAACCCAAATCATAAGAGGCGAGCGTCAAATTCACGCTGGAACTTTTTGTTGTAGCTGCCCCTTGATTAATTGACATCTGTGCAAGCACCGGCGGCTGGGAATCCAAAACCACTTCAAAAGTCTTTGTAGTTGCATTCCCAGCCGCATCCACAACTCTTTTGGGAATAAAGTTTCTACCTTCAGTTAAAACAATAAGCTCTTGAGTTCTAGCGCCATCCACGTTATAGGCAAGAAAATAGTTCGGATTGTTCACAAAAGTGGATGAAATCAAATCAACTACCGGAGCAATCGAATCAAGTGTGATTTGGAAATCAATATTCGCCTGATTCCCTGCTGGATCAGCAAAAGTGCGCTGAAAGGCATTCAATCCTTCATCATTTAAATGCACGGACTCGCGTTGCAATATTCCATCTATAAGGTATTGCAAAATGTAATTTTGTCGGTTTGATATAGGGGAAGAAACAAGATTGATTTGCGGCGGCGTAGTATCCAGAACTATGTCAATGCTCACCTGTGTTTGATTGGAAGCGGCATCTGTTTCGGAAATCAGAATTGAATTGATTCCTTCATTTAAATTTTTTGGCACTGTCTTTTGTATGCCGTCCACTAGATAGGTAAGATTGTAATTTGAATTGTTCACTAACAAGGGCGATGTAATTTGAATAACCGGGGCCACTGTATCAAGAATAACTACATGAGTGAGAATGGTTTCATTTCCCACCAAATCTTTTCCTCTCACCAAAAGCGTATTTTGGCCCTCCACTAAGCTTCTTGCCTCGCTTTTCTGGATTCCATCTACTGTATATAGCAATGTATAAACAGGATTGTTTACCAAAGAACCTGAGATAATCTGAATAGACGGAGAAATTGTGTCCGAGGTAATCGTATCCTGCCATACGGTCAGGTTTCTGGCGCGGTCGGTAAAGGTGCGTTCGATGAGATTGCCGCCTTCTTGAAGCTGGATATTCTCTTGATACGGCTTCCCGTCTATTTCCAGTTCCAGAAGATAATTATGGCTGGCTGTGATTTCAGGCGAGATTCTCGTTACTTGTGGCGGCGTGGTATCGGGCTTGAGTAACCCGTAGAAAATATTCAGCGTTTCGATTTGCGTGGACTTACGGTTCACCTTCTCCATCAATACTTCAAGGCGGATATTGCGAATTTTTGAAATATCAATTCGTTTCGATATTTCCGAAATATCGATTTCGTACAGTGTGTCTTTGGTTGGGGAAACATCCTCGAGTGCGAGTGTGATTTCTTCGCCCCGTTTATCCTGAATGCTTAACTGGGCTACGGCCACTTTGCCCTTGAGGCCAAAAACCAATGTGTCGTTAGCGGAAAAATCCGCTGTCTCTGTTTTTCTTTTTGTCCCGGGATTATCGAAATTCCAAACAAGCTCAGTTCTCCCCCGGAAGGGCTTTTTCTTAAACGAGCTGACTGGTTTTCTTCTGGCCCAGCCCGTATTCCACCGAACTCTCTTGGGTGGCGGTCTAAAGTCTATTCCGGCTTCATGCGAGTTTATAGAATCAAAATGGCCATTCCCGTTTTCATACAGGGCATAAAAATCCGCAGGGTGGGAAGGAAACTCTTCTATATCTTTGAGTTCTAAAGAAGGGTCCGGCCGGAGCCTGCCATTTTGGTAGAGAACGTTTGATGGCTGAGATAACGGGGAACTCGTTAAAAATGACTGCGTATTCGCTTGAGTCTGAGGTTGATAGGAAGCCCGATTACTTTGAGAAGCGCTTTGAGAGTTTGCTGCAGATGTTTGCGCTTGAGAAGATTGTGAAACCGGCGCCTGCTGAACTGGCGGGGTAGCTAGGGCGATTTGCTCAAATAAGAACAGTATTAAAGTGAACCAAACTACTAATCTACAACCGTTCTTCTGTGTACTCTTCACAAATCATTTCCCTCGCGTATTTTTATCAGATTTATGGACAATACAACACTTTTTTTATTTGTCAAATAATTTTTTGTAATTACCTTATAATTACAACTAAAAACGGCAGTTTTAATACCCATTGGCAATTTCACAGTACTATTGTTTAGGTACTGGCGGCTTCAAAACGGAATTCTACTTTCTCGTCGCCTTTTAGGCGTATGCGGTCGAGGCCTTCTTCAACGCGCTTGTTATTGATGTAGAGAATCCAATAACGCCCGTTGGGGCCTAACTCGGTTTCATTACGTACGTTAGCGATACGGCTTACATAATTTCCCCAATCGGGATAGTAAACCGTTTCCACATTTCTCTTTTCTGCCTTGAGAAGTTCCAAAGGAGTGCGGCCTTCCACCGGGGTTAAAATTACGGGCTGTACTTCCTTGGGTTTATCCGATGCGTGATAACCGGGAGGAAAGCTAATCGTAGTTTCACAGCCGGCCGCCACACAGCCCATCAGGATGAGAAAGAAAATTTTCTTCATGAAATGGTTTGCATTTGTTTATTTTGTTTATGTTGTTTATATTGTTTTCGAATGGAAAAAACAAATCCCTGGATCACAATCAGAAGCGTAATGTAAGGAAACAAATACCCAAAAGACAGATAGGGCGTGTTTTTCCCATAAAGCGTTACGGGACGTGTTACGGCGCCCGCTACAAACAGGTCCTGATCTTTCGAATTTTTCACGCGGTCCACCACACGGCCTTGAGGCGAAATAAAAGCGCTGACTCCGGTATTGGCGCAGTGAATCACCCATCGGCCTGTTTCCACGGCACGAAAAATAGATGCCCCAAGATGCTGGTACGGCGCCGAGCTGTCCTGGAACCAGGCATCGTTTGTAATGACACAAAGAATATTGGCGCCTTTCCAGCACAAGGCACGCACCCCGCCTAAAAATATATTTTCGAAACAAATCAGCGGCCCCACAGCTGCTTCGCTTTTCTCATCTCTCCCGGCTTGCTTTGTTTGAATCGCCGGCAAAGAAATAGGAAATAGTTGTATCTCTGTGCCGGCGCTGAAGTCCCCCACCCCTAAGCTGCGTGCCAAAGGATCTAAAGGGGAAAGAACGGAACGGAAAGGAACATATTCTCCAAAAGGAACCAAGCGGATTTTGTCGTATCGAAGCTCAGAGGTGTCCGGATTCGGCGAAATCAGATAAGCGCTGTTATAGAACAAAGTCTCGCTCAATGCAGTCAATGCGCCGAATAAAATAGGCGTATTGAGTTTCTCCACGAAGGCAGTGAATGCCTCATTTTTTGAAAGATTGTAATAACCAGGGTAAGCAGCCTCAGGCCACACGATGAGATCCGGACCGTCGTAACCGGCCAATTCCGACATTTTGAAAAATTTGTCCAAAATCACTTTTTGATATTTGGGATCCCACTTCTCTTCTTGAGGAATGTTTCCTTGAATCACGGAGACGCGAAACACAGGGCCGCCGGATTCCTCGCGAAGCATAGCTTCGCCGCTTCGAAGCACCGGGAAAAAGACAATGGAGACAATAATAGAGGCCGCACCCAGAATAAGAAATCTCCTCAGGGGCGAGCCTTGCGCCAAAAGAAGCCTCCACAAAAGAAATAAAAAGGCGTTGGCAAAAGCCACTAAAAAAGAGACTCCGTATACCCCCGTTATTTTTGCCGCTTGCAGAAGCGGAAGATTTTCAGCCTGAGAATATCCCAATAAATTCCAGCCAAATCCCATCACCGGAATTTCACTGCGCACCCATTCAGCGAGCACCCACAGGGCGGGCAGGGTGACGAGCAACGATAGATTGGCGGTGAAGCAGACTTTGCAAGAACATCTATGCAGCAAACTCCACATGAGATAGCCCATGACCATGAAAAAAAGGCTTTCCCAAAACGCGACGAATGCCCATCCGAAAAGGGTTACGAAGCGAATCCAATGAACGGAAATGGCAAAAAACATGAAGGAAAAAAGAAAGCTGCCCATGAGGGCCATACGCCGTGTTGCGGCTGAATCTAAAAAAATGAACAGCGGGACAAGCGCACAATACGCCAGCGGCCAGAAATCAATGCGTGGGTAAGCAAAGGAAAGTAAAACGCCGCCTAAAACCGGCAGGAAAAGGCTGGATGTCCAAGCGCGATCACGAACCATGACATTTTTTATACTTTTTTCCGCTGCCGCAGGGGCAAGGCTCATTTCTGCCCACTTTGGGTCCGGCACGATGTTCAGGAG
>JACQQR010000153.1 GCA_016206875.1 Candidatus Omnitrophota bacterium | reverse complement strand
TCCTTTCTCGATCAGCTTATCGATCAGAAAGAACGCCGCCGATTTAGACTTGTAATGAAACAGGGATTGGATTTCAGAAAAGGACGGCGGCCGCTTTTTGTCTTTGTAGAAATTCGCGAGGATCAACACGGCTTTATTGAGATCAATACTTGCAGGCATATGAAAAGCATATTAGAACTATCGTTCTAATTCAAGAGTTTTTAAAAAATCAACCATAACCGCCTATTCTTTATTTCTTAGTGGTCGTTCCTCTTCCATACGAGATTGAACCGTTGTTGAGGCATCGGAAGAAAGCTAAATTGCTTCTAATAGTAATTTTGTTCAAAATTCTGACAGGGATTCTGACTGTCAGCAAAACTGTCAGCACTTTAAGTGGTAAACGGGGGTAAAAGACGGTTAAAGGTGGTCAATCTGATTATCGGGAAAACAGACGTAAGTCCTTGAAAATCAGGCGGATCGGTTAAAGGTGGTCAAAGGTGGATAACACTATGGTCTACATCCACAATCTAGTGCTCTAACCAGGTTGAGCTACGCTCACCGTAAAGGTACAAAGATAAGAAGGGACGGTTCTCCGCCGAGAGAACCGTCCCTGTGAAATGCGACGGCTGAATTATAGCTGCTTCGCCGGAGACGAACAAGGAGAAAGGTGCAGGTTTTCTAAATGATGCCGCACGTATTTGGAAAGAATATCGATTTCTATATTCAGTTTGCTTCCCTGTCGCACGGAAGACATGTTTGTATGCTTCCATGTATGCGGAATCATCGTCACCACAAACGATTGCTGATCGTGATCCAACCGCTGAATTGTGAGACTGATTCCATCAAGGGCTACTGAGCCTTTGTTGACCAACTGTTGAATGAGCTCTCGTGAGGCTTCAATTTCCAAATCGATATTTCTGCCGCGTTTGACGATTTTTTTTACGCTTCCCACCCCGTCCACGTGGCCCTGGACCCAATGCCCGCCGAGGCGGCTTGACACTTTCAGGGCGCGCTCAAAATTAACGCGGCCTCCCCGCCGGATTTCTCCGAGGGCTGTGGCTTTCATCGTGGCCAAAACGGCATCCATTTCTAAAAAGTCGTGGCCAAACCCCGCCACCGTAAGACACACCCCGTTCACCGCAATGCTATCGCCCTTTTGCATGCCGTCTTCGATTCCGCAGACGCCGAAACGGAAGCGCACCACACGGCCTTTTTGGCGCTTCGAAATCAGCGTGCCTGTCGTTTCAATAATTCCCGTGAACATAGCCTTCTACCAATAAATCCTTTCCGATTTGAGAATAGCGCATGTTTTCTAACTGAATGGCTTTCTTGACCGTATCAATTCCTTTTCCTTCCACAGAAGTAACGGCCGTGCGGCCGCCCAAAATCAGAGGCGCAATAAACACGAACATTTTATCCACCACCCCGGCATTCAGAAAAGAAGCAATCAGCTCGCCCCCGCCTTCCACCAAAACAGAGCTGATGCCCATCCGGTGCAATGCAGTTAAAATTTCACCGATGTTTAATCCGTCTTGAGATTCACCGACTGCAAGCACCTCTACATTACGCCCGCGCGAATAATTTTTTATGCCGGATGGCGAGCGCTTTACCGAAGTAAACACCAGCGTTTTTGCCTCTTTATTAAATACGTTGCGTGTTTTTGCTAATTTTAATTCTCTATCCAATATCACGCGCAAAGAGAAAGAAAAGTGACAGTCACTTCCGCCGAAGGACGGATCCGCCTCTGGCGGAAAAGTGCAGTCACTTTTCCTTTTCTTTTCTACCGGCACTAGATAAGGGGTGAGCCGGGGATCATCCGCTTCGATGGTGCCGGTGCCCGCTATCACAGCGTCTACCTGCCTTCTTAGGCTATGCGACCACTTGCGTGCCGGAAGGCTCGATATCCATTCGCGAGATCGTTTTACTGTGGTGATTTTTCCGTCCAAACTCTCGGCAATTTTCACGATCACAAAGGGCCGTTTTTTTTGATGAAAGGTAAAAAAGGCTTCGTTTTGCCTTGCCACGCGCGCGGCCAAAACACCTGAGCTAACCGGAATTCCCTTTTTGCGGAGCCCGGCGATTCCCTTTTTGTGATGAAGAGGATTCGGATCTAAAGCGCCCACGATGACTTCCCGAATTCCGGCTTTGACAATGGCGTCTGTGCACGGCGGCGTTTTCCCGAATGTGGAGCAGGGCTCGAGGCTTACATAAAGCGTTGCGCCCCCGGCCAGGCGGCCGGCCTTGCGAATCGCGGAGGCCTCGGCGTGCCATCCGCCGAAATGCTCATGCCATCCTTCTGCAATCAATTTTCCGTTTTTTACGAGGCAAGCGCCCACCAGAGGATTGGGTGAAACACTTCCACGCCCCCGTTCGGCGAGTTCGATGCAATGTTGGAGCCAATATGGATGATCCATAAATTAAACCGGACGTCAGTCGTCAGTCGTGAGAAAAATTACTGACGACCGATGACTCACGACTGTTTCCCTTCGGGCAGAGGCTCGGAGTGGCAAATTTTATCCAGAATGCCGTTCACGAATTTTCCGGAATCTTCTTGTGAATATTTCTTCGCCAAATTCACGGCCTCGTTAATCGTTACTTTGGGAGGAATATCT
>JACQQR010000152.1 GCA_016206875.1 Candidatus Omnitrophota bacterium | reverse complement strand
GTGCGGGGACGAAGCGATATTCCGGCGCGGGCTCCCATTTTTTTGATCCTCGTGAGCGTCGTACGCACATCCTTGATGGCTTCGATATGAACGGTAATCCAATCCGAGCCGGCATCGCGAAAATCCGTCAAATAACGGGAGGGCTCTACAATCATCAAGTGTACATCCAACGGAAGTTTTGTGGTTTTACGGATCGATTGAATGACGCACGGGCCAATTGTCAGGTTCGGAACAAACTGGCCGTCCATCACATCTACATGCAGCGCATCGCAGCCGCTTGCTTCTACGTCCCGGATTTCCTCTTTCAGCCGCGAAAAATCAGCGGAGAGAATGCTGGGCGCCACCCAAATTTTTCTGCCGGTTTTTTTCATAACACACCCCGCCGCCTGCGACGGCGCCCCTCGTACCCGCCTTCGGCGGAATAGGGGGGAATATTAATCCAAAGCAAACTTGTCTTCGATTTGCTGCTTGACTTTATCTTGTAAGTTTCCGATTAGCGCCAAATTCAAATGCTCGTTTTTGAAAATATCGCGCGCCGTCTTCGTAATATCTTCCGGGCTAACTTTTTCGATTTCCCGGCGAATTTGGAACGGATCCGGCGTATCTTTCAAATAAAGCGCGCGCTCCCCCAACCAGCTCATTTGGTCGAGCGTATCTTCCAGCCCCATATAAAATTGCCCGAGAAAATAATCTTTCGCACGGCGCAATTCATCATCGGAAACCGGTTTCTTCCGGATTTTATCCAATTCGCGCAAGATGACTCGGAGCGCAAGCGGTGCCTTTTTTGTTTCCACCCCGGCCGAAATCGTAAATGAGCCCGTGTCCTGAAGAAAAGAATTGCGGGAGCTAATTTCATAAGCCAGCCCGCGCTTTTCACGCACTTCTTCAAAAAGACGGCTCGACATATTGGCTCCCATAATTATATTGAGGAGCGCCGCCCGATATTTATGAGGATGTACCCGGGAGAACCCGTGCATCCCAATCACAAAATGTGTTTGCTCTGTTTGTTTGTCCACAATTTTCACGCGGGGTTTTATCTGTTTGACGACAACCGGCTTAAATTCCGACTCGTCCACTTTCGCTTCCGCTGGAAAATAACGTTCCACAGTGTTCATCACCTCTTTATGCTCCACATCGCCGCAGACTGCGACCAAAACATTGATAGGCCGGTAATATTGATTCACAAAATTGACGAGATGATTGCGCCTGATGCGCGAAACAGAAGCTTCGTCCCCGGTAAGCAGAAAGCCAAGAGGCTCTTTTGGCCACATCAAACTTCCTATTAGATCATGCACGTAATGGGCGGGAACATCCTGATACATTTTGATTTCTTCGACGATGACGGTTCTTTCCTTCTCGATTTCTGTTTCCAGAAAAAGAGGATTGCGCACCATATCGGAAAGCACATCCAACGCCAAATGCAGATGATTCTTGAGCACTTTTGCAAAATAACACGTAAGTTCCTCGGCGGTAAACGCATTCAGAACCCCGCCTATTCCTTCAATATCTTCTTTAATAGCCCGGGTATCTCTATTTTTTGTTCCTTTAAAGAGCATGTGCTCCACAAAATGAGAAATACCGGCATATTTGGCGGTTTCATACCGGCCGCCTACTTTCACCCAAATCCCCGCAGCAATAGAATCTTTTCCCGGCATTTCTGAGGTAACAACGCTTAATCCATGAGGTAATTTCTCGAAACGGTACACTGTAGCTCTCCTTTAGAATAGTAGAATAGGGACAAGTTCTCTTCTGAGAAAACCGTCCCTTATTCCCCCTACTCCATCCGATTCATATAACTTTGCAAAATGATTTGTGCGGCCAATGAATCGATTTTTGATTTTCTTTTTTTTCGAGGCATATCCACTTCTTCAATTAAGAACCGCTCTGCCTCGGCTGTGGAAAACCGCTCGTCCCAAAATTCGATGGGCATGCGGATTTTTTTTTGAAGCTGGCCGGCAAAATTTTTTACCATTTCAACAGCCTGCCCGCCTTCTTTGCCATCGGTGCGAAGCGGAAGACCCATCAAAATTTTATCCACTCGTTCTTCACGCACCATGCGCTCCACCTCGGAAAGCGCGTGCGCATCGCTCGTCCGGTCGATTTTAGGGAGCGCATGAGCCGCCACGCCCAAGGCATCCGATTTAGCCGCTCCAATCCGTTTTGTTCCGATATCGAGGCATAAAATGATGGGTTTACAATGAGACATCAACTCTTATCTTTCTTCCCCTTGTTTCTGCACGGTTCAATCATCCGTTCCAGAAAACGGCGTAAAGCGCCGCTGGTACACGTTTGAATCGCCTCTATGATAGCGCTTCCGACAATCACGCCGTCGGCCGTACGGTTTATTTCACGCACCTGGCTTGGACCAGAAACTCCAAAACCGACGAGTACCGGAAGAGAAGTGAAGCGCTTAATTTGCTTCACCTTTTCAGCGAGTTCCTCGTCCAGGCTTTCGCGCACCCCCGTTACGCCGCGGCGTGAAACGTAATAGATGAAACCACGAGACATAGCGAGAATTTTTTTCATACGCTCTCTGGAGGTGGTCGGAGCGATTAAATGAATCGGACATAAGCCATTTCTAACCAGTTCCTGTTCTAATGTCTCCCCTTCATCCGGCGGCAAATCAGGGCAAAGCACGCCGTCAAAGCCGGCATCTTTTAATTTCCGCACTGTGTTTGAAATTCCCATTCTCAAAATAGGATTAAAATACGAAAAGAAAATAATGGGCACTCCAACGCCTTCTTGCCGTAATTTTTTGACTAGGCCAAACGCGTCTTGAGGACGGATTCCTTTTTTCAGCGCATACTCAGAAGAGGCCTGAATCACCGGCCCGTCAGCCAGCGGATCAGAAAACGGAATTCCAAGCTCCACCACATCGGTTCCCAGCGTATTTAAAAGACGAATCAACGATTTGGTTTGGGACAGGCTTTTATATCCCAAAGTGAGAAAGGCGCAAAAAATTTTATTGTTTTGTTTTATTTTTTTTTCCAGCTTCTTTTGAAAAGTTTGGCCGGCTCTTGGGCTCATTTTGAGTCCCACTCTCGGATAATATCAATATCTTTGTCTCCCCGTCCGGAAAGGCAAACTGCCACAATTTCATCCGGCTTCGTGCGCGGCATAAATCGGGCAAGAAAAGCGAGCGCATGAGCCGATTCGATGGCGGGCATAATCCCTTCCAAGCGCGTTACAAGGTGAAATGCCCGTATCGCTTCGTCATCTTGTGCGGAAACATACTCCACCCGGCCTGTTTGCTTCAGCCAAGCGTGCTCGGGTCCCACGGAAGGATAATCCAACCCTGCGGAGACGGAGTGCGCAATTTGAACTTGCCCCGCGTCGTCTTGAAGCACAAGGCTTTTCATTCCGTGAAGCACACCCGGTCTGCCTTTTTCTAATGTGGCGGCATGCAGTCCCGTGGACAAGCCTTTCCCGGCGGCTTCCACGCCAATAATTTTTACCCGTTCGGCGAGGAAATCATGAAAAAAGCCTATCGAATTACTGCCTCCGCCTACACAAGCCACGAGCGCGTGCGGAAGTCTTCCCTCTGCTTTCAGAATTTGCCGTTTGGTCTCACGTCCTATCACCGACTGAAAATCGCGCACAATCATGGGATACGGATGCGGCCCTACGACAGAACCCAGGAGATAATGCGTATCTGTAACGTTCGTCACCCAATCGCGAATGGCTTCATTGGTGGCATCTTTTAACGTTTTAGAGCCGGAGGAGACCGGACATACCTCCGCTCCCAAAATTTTCATCTTATAGACGTTGAGCGCCTGGCGGCGGATATCCTCTTCACCCATATACACACGGCATTTGAGATTGAATACACGCGCTGCCGTAGCCGAAGCCACCCCGTGCTGACCGGCGCCTGTTTCCGCCACAACGCGCTTTTTTCCCAAATGCACGGCTAACAGTGCCTGCGCAATGGTGTTGTTGATTTTATGAGCGCCCGTGTGGCAAAGGTCTTCGCGCTTTAAATAAATTCGCGCGCGGCCGTAATGACGAGTGAGATTTTTCGCCAAATAAAGCGGCGTGGGCCGGCCGATGTAGCTGGAGAAATAAGTGGCCACTTCCTTTTTAAATTGAGGCGACTTGCGTATTTCCAGATACGCTTGAGTCAGCTGATCCAGGGCCTCAATCAATGTCTCAGGAACATACCGCCCGCCGAATGGGCCGAAATGGCCTTTGGAATCGGGAACTTGTTTTGTTTTCATATCTTTCCTCTAATGCAGCATAACAATTGAAAATGGGCGTAGCCCATTCTCAAACTGCATAGTACCGCAAACCCCCAATATCAAATGTCTTGCGGTACTACACAATTGCCAAATCTTCACCGTTCATCCAGCCCGAATCCTTGCTGGAGATTTGAACCTTTTGCCAGCCTTGCCTTTCCTCCAACAGGCGTACCTTCAGTCCCTCGGGCAAACGGAAAACCGTTTTATCATCACGCGAAGTCCCGTACCGCACTTCGGCATCGGCCCGGATAACTATGCCATAATTTCTTTCCAGCTCGGTATAATATTTTGCGGCATGCACCAACAACACCGTGCCAAACATGAGCCATAAAACCCGGTTCACCCATCCGCGGAATGGATTGCGGCCAAGCACCAACAACAACAACATCCACAAAAAGATAATGCCTAAAACGGCCAGCATCACGATTTGAAGTTCCGTCCAGGTTACGTACGAAAATAAATTTTCAATATCTTTTGAAATTTTTCCTTCCGGATCAGAAATTTTTGACTGAATCAGACTGGAAGCATAATTCAGATTTTTGCGGATATCCGCATCACGAGGCGCCAGGCGCTTGGCTTTTTCATAAGCCGCAATGGCCAGCCCCAGCTTTTTGGATTTGAAATAAGCATTCCCCAAATTGTAATACGCTTCGGGTGTGGCCTCAATCAAACTTAATTTTTGATACTTCTCAAGTGCTTGCTCATATTTTGAAGACTGATATAAAGTCCCCGCCTTTTTAAATTCGGACTGGTAGCCGGAATCGACGGCGTAGGATGAATGCGCGAGCGAAAGAATACAGAACGCAACGGCCGGCAGGGTGAAGAAAAATATTTTATGACTCATTTCTTCTTCTCCGTCTCCGTAATCACCCGATCAATCAAAACAACCATTTCGAGGAGCTCTTCGCGGCTGGGCTCTTGGTCGGTAAAGCGGGCCCGATCCGCAATTTCATAGAACGTACGAATCTCATCTACAAGCGCGTCTCCAATTGTAAACTCACGAATACGGTTCTCAATTTCGGAGATCGTTAACCCTTGTGGGGAAAGGCCGAATTTATCTGAAAAGTACCTGTCCAAAATTTTAGCGGCCTCCACAAAATGGGCCCGTTCGGCGCCTGCGGACGATTGAGCAACAATCCGCGAAAGTCTCTTATGATTTTTTCGCGCTAGGCGGGACGCGTATTTCCGGCGGAAATGGGCCCGATTGTGCGCATAGGCGCGGCTGCGGACGCGCGCAAAAAAGAGCAAAGAAAAAACAACGGCCAAAACGGCGGCGAGAATCGCCAAAATGTTTCTGATGCGGTTTTCCAACTCAATGTGACGGAATAAGTTGAAAGTATTTTTAATGGTATATACATCTCTGGTTTCCTTGGCCAAATCTTTCTTGAGCTCTTCAGCGCTCTCCGCCGACAAATGTTTAAATTCTTCCGGGGCTTCGCCGGGAAGCACCTGTAAGGAGTATTCCGGCGTTCGCTCGGCCTTGTACACTCCTAGAACCGGATCAAAATAATTAAACAAGATCGAAGGCAAAGTGAACGTGCCCGCTTTCTCCGGAATAAAAATCATTTCGAATATTTTTGAGCCAACAATCGTCGTGCCCCGCTTGAAAAGCTGGCTGGAAGATTCACCTTCATAAATTTTGAAATTTTCAATTTCAGGCACCGGCGGGTGCTCAAGCGTTTCGATATTACCTTCGCCTTCAATTTTAAGCGTTAGGGTTACCGGTTCGTTTTGCTTTACCTCCTGTTTATCCACGGAAGATGTAAAAGTAAAACGGCCTATAGTACCGCTGAACTCCTTGGGCTTTCCCCGCTCCGGTAAATCCTTGACATGAATTTGAATCGGCGGGACAGCTAAAATTTTATTTATACGCCGCGCAAACAGCCCTCCGCCGCCAAAAAAACTGTCGTTAAAAAAATCATCGAACATACCGCTTTGCTCGGGCCGTTCTTCAATCGAAGCTTTTACACTCCCGGGCAGAATAGTAAACTCACCCGGCGCCGTGGCAAAGAGAGCCATTTTCCGGATATCTGCTTTGAGATAATGACGGCCTTCCAAAGTAACTGAGGTTTTGTCAAGATGTGGACCCATCGGCAGTTCTTCAATCCAAAAACCTGTTGCCTCGGGTTCTTCTTCAAATCCCTCATACTGTGTTGTGTCCGCCCGCGTGTAAATTGAATACGTGAGAAGAATCTGTTCGCCGGGGTACACATTTGTTTTATCCACCCAAGTTCTCAGAAAAATAATGTCATCGCCCGGGGAAATTGGCGGTGAAGCAACGGGCGATTGCTGGGCAAACGGCGTTGACCGGGCCGTATAGCCGGAAGGAACTCCGGCAGGATAACCTGATTGTCCGGCAAAGGGCGCGGAAGGAACAGTTGCGTAGCTGGATGGAACTGTAGCCCCGGATTGCGGCACGGTGGCACCGGTGGCAGGTCCCGCCTGAGTAAATACGCTGGCAGGAAAAGTATTAGAAGAGATATTCCCCTGGGTAGAGCCGGCGTCCGGCGTTCCTAATACTTCAATTTCAACTGCCTCGGTTCTATACATTTCTCCGTTCACGTCTACTTCCACAGGACCGACTTTAAAAATACCGGCGCGCTTAGGCACCAGGGTGTATCGGAACTCTGTGATCGATTCTTGCTGGCCGTTCATAAACACAAAGCGAGAGGCGCGGCCGGAGTAAAATGAGTCAAAGCTTTCATTTACAGGAATACGGGGGCGCTGGACATTGACTCGAGAGCCTACAATTTTCAGAGTCAAAGTCAATTGGTCGCCCACCTCAAGAACTTTTTTGTCAAAGATGGTGGATACTTTTACTTCCTCAGCCGCAATCCCCTGACCAAGTAGATATACGGGCAAAAGAAACAAAGTAATCGAGAGAAACTTCAAGCGCATCATGAAACAGTCCCTGTAAAGAAAATGGTGACAGTCACCTTCGTATGAAGGGTTAAAAGAAACGCTTATTCTAACGAATCAATACACGGAAGTCAAAGCAGTAGAAGGACTTACTGCACCAATTTTTCAACTTGTCCGCGTTTCTCTTCTAATTCACCCAGCGCTTTTGCCAAAGATTCCTTCTTAGGAATGCGGATTCTGAGCTCAATGCCTTCCTCTTCCATGGAATCCGATTTATAAATTTGAATCGACTCGGAAAAGCGAAGCCGCGCCACATGGTCCTTGAACGCCTTTTTATACTCATAACTTTCGGGGTAACGGATTTGCTTCAGCCTATGCATCAAGGGCTCCGCCTTAACTTTTTCACTCCCTGTTTTTTGAGAAAGCGTTTTCTCGATTAAATCCATTTCTAAAAATTTCCTTACGGAGATGCCTCTCATCGAAACAATTTCATGAATTAAAACGGCGCATTCAGCCAGCTCGGAGCTGGTAAAATAAAACCGCCTCAATATCGCATCCCACAAAAATTGCTGGTCTTCTCCGGAAAATTTTACCCAGGGCACAATGCCCCGGTATGGAAGAGCGCCGCGATGCAGCGCCTCGAGGATATTCCGATTCAGTGTTGCAAAACTTCTCAGTTCGCTTATGGTTTTTGAATTGGCCTCAAAACCCAGGCGGGGTAAAAAATAATCCGCGATTTCCTTTTCGGGAATGCCGAAATGTACTTCCCATCTCCTCAGCGCCTCCGCGCAATCCAAAAGCGTCCGCTCGTCAGTCTTGCCTAATTCCAAAGCCAGGGCAATCCACTCTTTCTCAGACAGATTCGCCGAAAATTTTTGAATGGGCACGCTTTCAATTCCGCAAGTCAACGCAGCATAGAGGCGCTTAAAGCCTGCGATGACCTCTAATTTATTTTCTCGATCTCGAACTGAAATGGGACTGAGAACACCCCATTGAGTGACCGACTCGATCAATTTTTTATCCTCTACGCTGTAACGGAAACAAAACTTTCCATCCGTTGTCTGAAGTTTGCCGGGTGAAATAGAGAGGAATTCGGTTTGAATAGAATGATTCATAAATTCGCTTTTGCCCAGGACGAAAAATCTTTGCCGAGCTCATCAGGAGCAAGGTTGTACACCAGAAGCAAAGCTGAGTCCTGGCTGTCTCCTTTTCCAATCGATTTGAGTAGTTCCTTAATTTTGTAAAGGCCGTATTTTTGAACCAGATAAGTGACCATCAAATAAGACTGCTGATAAAAAAGAAACACGGCGCCGTCGGAGGACAAGAGCTTCTCCCCCCCTTCCAGTTGTTTCATGGAATAGATTTTTCCTTTCTCGAATGCATTCAAAAAATCTCCGATATATATCGGACTTAGCTTGCTCTCTTCATACTGGGCAACGCCTTCATGCAGCCATAAAGGCGTGGCAACACCGCCTATTTCGTGCACAAATACATGGGCCAGCTCATGGCGAAGCAAGCGCTCCAACCGCCTGGCCTTGGCCGGATCCCGTTCAATTCCCTCTTCCACGGGAATACGGATTTTCCCATCAAAGAGAGCCCCTGACCAATGATTGGGTTTAATCGCCTGATTGAAGGCTTGTTCGTCGTAGAGGATCACTGTGGTTTTACCGGCAAGTGGAATGCCCAAATCCCGGTACACAGCCCGATAGGCTCCCCGGAGCAGGGTCTTGATATCATACGTGGAATATTCTTTCAGGGATTGATCGTAGCGGATAAGAAAGTGCTCTTCCTCGGCGGCCTTAAGCCCTTTTTCGACCGGAATTTCCTTCGTCACCTTTTCCAGTTTTTTTTTTACTCTGTTCATATTTCCGCTTGAAGCCGAGGCTTTCCAATGCTCCTCGGCCGCCTCCAAATTTTGAAGCTGGTAGTTCACATCGCCTAAAAGCTCGTGGGCGTATTTATTATCCGACTCATACTCTAATACCTGCTTCATGCGCTCCTGAGTTAATTCATAATTTTTTTCTTTATAGGCTTTCATACCGTCTTGGAGTAATTGAAAAATCATGGCTTTTTTAAAAAGAAAACTGTCGGGATTGACTGTCTTCTGGGAAATCGACGAAAATATTGAGGGTTTGCCCGTCTGCGTAGCTCCCGGGGCGGAGCCCAATGCGCCCTTTCCCGCCTCCACTTCCGGAAAAGTCTGCTGAACGATTTGGCGGGAAGCCCCTAAATTTTGCGCCATTTGGGCATATTCTGTTGCCTCCACGATTCGCTTTTGCCCTTTCAAATAGACGCCGTAATCGAAATAGGCCTGCGCCAATCTTTTTTCAATAGAAGAATTTTGCGGATGAGAGGAAAGCGCGTCTTCCAGCGATTGAATTTGAGAAACAAAATCTTGCTCGGTAGAGCTTGCGCTTGAAAAGCAATTCTCACCGGCAAATGCAAAGCAAACCCAGAGCGCCAGCATCGCGAGCCAGAGAATACTTCTAGCCTTCATGAGCCTTAAACCGCGCAATTCGTTTAGGAATGGAGGGGTGGTCATACAACAAAAACTCTATCACAGGATTGGGTTGGGGGTCGGCTAAATTCATACGGGCGAGCCGCTCCATCACGGAAATGCAAGCCGTTTTGGCCTTTGTTTTTTCATAAGCAAAATCATCGGCCTCGAATTCATGCTTTCTGGAATAGGCATTTTCAGCCGGCATAAGCAATAAATTAAAGAGGAAAAACGCCAAGGCTAGAATAGGAAAGAAAGCCAAATCGGCAATTCCGTTATATTCCAGCCCGAGAGACAGCCAAGAACAAAACCGGTAGGCGGCAAAAAAGAAAAGAAATGAAATGGCCGTGCCCCAAAACACGCGCTTCCAAATGTGATTTAATTTGGCATGCCCCATTTCATGCGCCACAACGGCTTGAATTTCCTCCGGCGGAAAATTTTCCACTAACGTGTCGGCCAAAATTACACGCCGGGTTTTTCCCATGCCGCAGAATGCCGCGTTGGCCTTTTTCGTGGTCTTGCTCATGTTAAATACATACACGTCTTGAATGGGCAGGCCGTTGGTTTCCACCAGTTTTAATATGCTTTCTTTCAACGGGCCGTTTTCCAACGGGCGGAATTTGTAAAAAATCGGAAAAATGAGCACGGGAGCCAGCCGGCCTAAAATTAAGGTGCATGCCGTCCAGGCGGCCCAAATCATCCACCAGGCATGCGCGGGATAGCCCTCAAAAATCCAATAAGCCACTTCAAAAATCAATAATCCCATTACAAAAGAGAGAAGGGTTTTTTTGAGCCACTCCCCCCACCATTTCAGGAGTGTTTGATTGGAAAGTTCATACTTTTTCTCGAGGAAATACCCCGAATAAACGGAAAGAGGAAGTCCCGCCAAAAGAAAGTACGAGAAAAAGAGAGAGAAATAAATAAGCACGGATACGGAGAAAACGCCGCTTATCTGGTAAGCAATTTTCGAAAACCAAGCGGCGAGGCCGGAGGTGATGGAAACAATGAGCAGAAAAAAGGTCACCGCCAAGTTGACAAATACAAGACGGATTCGTATTTTTTGTTATTGCTTGGCTTTGTTCATAAGTTAATAAGTAAGCGTTCAGGGTGGGTGTCATGCCAGCGTAGGCTGGCATCTTGTTTTGAGATTTTT
>JACQQR010000155.1 GCA_016206875.1 Candidatus Omnitrophota bacterium | reverse complement strand
TTCAGACAATGCTAAAGTCACTGGATTCCCGCTTTCGCGGGAATGACAATACATACCAGAAAAGTCCGAAGCGACGGTCATACACCCATGAAAAAGTAATTGACAGGGAACAAAAGTAGGGTAGAGTAGAGCCTGCTTGTTTTGTGAAGAGGTTTGAGGATGCACGTTTTGGATTTGCTTATTTTTTTAAGAAAGGCCGGTTTAGGTTTTCGACCCGCACAGTTTTTAATGATTCGCAACTTCCTACCCGTTCCAATTCCTAGTCTCGTATCCAAATCAGCTTGTAGCACGCAGTTTTTTTTAAGGCAGCAAAAGGACGCGATTTCTGCGTCTTTATTTTCAATCAACAGGAAAGGAATAAGAACATGGCAAAAGGTACAGTAAAGTGGTTCAATGATTCAAAAGGATATGGTTTTATTACTCCCGAAAACGGAAAAGATGTATTCGTGCATTATTCCGCGGTCACAGGGGACGGTTTCAAGACCTTGAAAGAGGGAGAGGCAGTCACTTTTGACATTGTACCGGGACCTAAGGGCGATCAAGCGGTGAACGTAAAGCGCGCTTAATCGAGAAACGAACGGTCCTCACCGGGCAGTTTCCTTTCTTGAACGGGTTTCTACTTCTATGGCGGAGCCGTGTATACGGCTCCGCCATTTTTTTACGGGGCACAAGGCAAAATAAAAGGCAAAAGGGACAGTTCCTAATTCGTACCTAATCCATGAATAAAAAAGTTTACCTCATTTCTTTTCTTCTGATCGCATTGGCCGCAGGGATCATGACAGTTAAAATCATGTATGGCGGCCAAAGCATGCACACGAATATCAGCCAGTATCTCTGGCGTGTTGAAGTGGTGATGAATATTGCCGGCAAAGGTGAGCGCGCGAAAGTGCGCATGACGCTCCCCAAAGACAACGGCCATCAAACACTCTATAACGAGCACTTTGACAATGATGAAATGGTTTTTTATGTGCGCGAGCGGCCGCTGACCGGAAACCGCGTAGGTTTTTGGCGCAGCGAGCTTTTAGAAGGCTCCAAGTCCGTTCGGGTTTCTTTTTCAGCGCAGCTTGTAAAAACTTCTTATCTCATTCCCGCAGATTTGCGCATCGACAAAAATCCCAAAACAAAATTTCCTCCTGAAATGCATATTTGGCTGGATCCTTCCACCTTCATTCAGTCAAACGCGCGTGAGGTGAAAAAGCATTTGAAGGCCGTCGCCGGAAATGAAAGAAATATGCTCAAGGCCATGCATAAGATTTTTGATTTTGTGCGCGGTGAAGTCAAATACCGCTCGGAGCGGGGAAGCAAAGACGCTTCGGAGACATTGAAGAAACTGGAAGCCGACTGCGGCGGCCAGGCCCGGCTTTTTTCCGCGCTCAGCCGGGCGCTGGGCGTGCCTTCCCGTATTGTAGGGGGGCTGGTTTTGGCATCCGGAGTAAAAACCATTAGCCACGTTTGGGTGGAGAATTACATCGGGGGCACGTGGATTCCTTTTGATGTTGTGAATAATCATTTTGCCGTGACCCCGTCCGATTATCTGGAGCTATATCGCGGGGATTACCCTTTATTTAAACATGTAGGGCTTTCCAAATTTGAATACTTTTTTGTGATCGGCCGCGAGCGAATTCCTCCCATCGACAACCCCTGGTCGCTTTATATTCTTCCCATTCACTTTCAGAATTTTATCAAAACGCTTCTCTTGATTCCTTTGGGCGCTTTGGTGGTTGCTTTGTTCCGTTGCGTAATCGGAGTACCCACTTTCGGAACCTTTACGCCGATACTCCTGGCGCTCGCCTTCCAGGAAATCTCGCTGGGTTTCGGCATCGCTTGTTTGGTGGGGATTATCACTTTAGGCTGGGCCTTCCGTGCCCTGCTCGACTCGTTGAAAATTTTAGTGATCCCCCGTCTTTCTCTCATTATCACACTGGTGGTGATTTTAGTGTTGGTGCTGGTGGTTGTGTTTTATCACCTGGGCGAGCAAAAAGTGTTGTTCATCACTTTTTTCCCGATGGTCATCATGACCTGGATGATTGAACGGTACTCGGTGATTCAAATTGAAGACGGAATGCGCGCGGCCATCCAAACATCTATTGGCACGGCCTTGGTGGCATTGGCTGCGTATGCGCTCATGAGTGTTCATATACTGCGTGTGTTCTTGTTTGCATTTCCGGAATTGCTGCTCGTGATTATGGCCCTCTTGCTTCTTTTGGGCCGTTATACGGGAATCCGTTTGCTGGAGCTATGGCGTTTTAAAGAATTACTTCGAATGGGACAGCAAAAAAAATCATGATTCAGTTTCCTCTTCGTCCTCTTCGCTATTTTCAAAATCCTTTCCGGGTTTTCAAACAATTTGGTTTCTTGGGAATCAATCGCCGGAATGCCTGCTATACGCTGGCGCGTAATGCCCGGCAGCTGTATCCGCTTGTGGATGATAAACTTCAGACCAAAAAAATTCTCGATGCCCATCAAATCCCATCTCCCGAGCTTTATTTCACCATCAAACACAATTTTGAATTAAAATACCTGCGCGAGCTCGGGTTCCTCAAAGATTTTGTGGTCAAGCCGGCCCGCGGCGCAGAAGGCCGCGGCATTTTAGTGATCACCGATAAAACGGAATCGGGCTGGAAAAAAGCAAGCGGTGAAGTGATTTCTCTCGAAGACATCGAATATCATGTGTCCAATATCCTGGCCGGGCTGTATGCTTTGGGCGGCGTCAATGACGCGGCCTTTATCGAATATCGTGTGAGAAGCCATGCGGTATTCGAACCTCTCGCTTGGCATGGCGTGCCCGATATTCGGCTCGTGCTGTACCGGGGAGTGCCGGTGATGTCGATGCTACGTTTGCCGACTCGTGAATCGGGGGGCAGGGCGAATCTTCATCAAGGCGCCGTGGGCGCGGGCGTGGACATGCGCGAAGGCCGTACGCTGGGCGGGGTCCATCACGACCGCCTGATCGAACGGCATCCCGATTCCGGCGCTTTGATAGCGGGTCTCGAGATTCCTTTTTGGAATGACATTTTGGAAATCGCGGCCAAGGCATATGAAGTGTTCGGTTTGGGTTATTTGGGCATAGATTTTGTCATTGATCATATTTTAGGGCCGCTGATTCTGGAACTCAATGCACGGCCGGGCTTGAGCATTCAGCTCGCCAACCGTGCCGGGTTGCTCAAGCGGCTCCGGGCAGTGGATCAGGTGGGCCATGCAGAACAACTGTCTTCGCAAGAGCGGTTGAGTTTTGCGCAAAATTTTTAACTGACAAATCAGGATAGAGATAGTTCTCTTCAAGGAGAACCATCCCTGAGGAAAATGAGGAGAAACCATGCAAACTCCGGTTCAAAGAAACGCGCTCGATATTCACGTTCTTCTCACCGAAGCCAGAAAATTCACTCCTTCCAAGCAGTTTCAGGCCCAAGCCAATGTCAATGACCCCGCAATTTATGAGAAAGCCGCCGGCGATTATGAAGCTTTTTGGGCCTCTTGGGCCCGCCAGCTTGAGTGGATAGAGCCTTGGAAACAAGTGTTGGAGTGGAAAGCCCCGCACGCGAAGTGGTTTGACGGCGGCAAGCTGAATGCATCGGTTAATTGCGTCGATCGCCATGTGCTGGGCCAAGGGGGCGCTAATCTCCGCAACAAGGCCGCCATTATTTGGGAAGGCGAGCCGGGCGACACACGCACGCTTACGTACTGGGATTTATACCGTGCAGTGAATCGCTTTGCCAATGTGCTTAAAAAATTAGGCGTTTCGCGCGGTGACCGGATTGCAATTTATCTGCCGATGATTCCCGAAGCTGTTATTGCCTGCCTGGCATCGGCCCGGATTGGCGCCGTGCACAGTGTGGTCTTCGGCGGTTTTAGCAGCGAGGCGCTGCGTGACCGGATCAATGATGCCGAAGCGAAGTTACTCATCACCGCTGATTTCGGCTGGCGGCGCGGAAAACAAATTTTGCTCAAAAATGCAGCCGACGAAGCGCTGTGTGCGTGTCCCAGCATCCAAAATGTAGTGGTCGTTCAGCGCGGAGGAGTTTCTACTCCGCCGTGTCACATTCAGGCTTCACGCGATCACTGGTGGCATCGCTTGATGGAAGATGCATCTTCTTCGTGTCCGCCTGAAGCCATGAATGCCGAAGACATGCTCTATATTCTCTATACTTCCGGCACGACGGGCAAACCCAAGGGAATTGTGCACACCACAGGCGGGTATCTCACGGGTGTGTACGCCACGATGAAGTGGGTGTTCGACTTAAAACCTGAAGATGTATTCTGGTGCACGGCCGATATTGGCTGGGTCACGGGGCATAGTTACGTGGTGTACGGACCGCTCGCCAACGGAGCCAGCGTGTTTATTTATGAAGGGGCGCCGGACTGGCCGGAAAAAGATCGTTTTTGGAAATTGATAGAAAAATATGGAATCACTATTTTTTATACGGCGCCCACGGCCATTCGCGCATTTATGAAATGGGGCGATGCGTGGCCTCGCAAAGCGGATTTATCCACGCTCAGGCTCTTAGGCTCAGTGGGCGAACCGATTAATCCTGAGGCCTGGATTTGGTATCAAGAAAAAATCGGAGGCGGACGCTGCCCGATAGTGGATACTTGGTGGCAAACCGAAACCGGTGCCATTATGATTACGCCGCTTCCGGGAGTCACGGTAACCAAGCCCGGCTCGGCCACAAAAGCATTTCCAGGAATTTTTGCCGAAGTGTTGAATGAACTGGGGGAACGGATTGAGTCCGGCGGAGGCTATGCGGCGATCACACGGCCCTGGCCCTCTATGCTGCGCACTCTGTTCAAGGATCCGGAGCGTTACGAGAAGCAATACTGGTCAAAATGGAAAAATGGAATTTATTTTCCCGGCGACGGTGCCAAGCGCGATGAAGAAGGATATTTCTGGTTTTTGGGCCGTGTGGATGACGTGATGAATGTTGCCGGCCACCGCATTGGCACCATGGAAGTAGAAAGCGCGCTGGTGGCGCATCCCGATGTGGCTGAGGCGGCCGTTGTTTCTAGAAAACACGAAATCAAAGGCGAGGCGATTGTGGCCTTTGTGACATTGCGTGAGCATGCCAGATCAAAATCTTCCCGTATGTTGGTGGAAGCTATTAAAGATCATGTAGTGAAAAAAATCGGCGCGCTTGCCCGGCCTGAAGAAATTTTATTTTCTGCGGATCTCCCTAAAACCCGTTCCGGAAAAATCATGCGCCGGCTTTTACGTGATATAGCAGAAGGAAAGGCGCTGGGCGATACGACTACGTTGGCGGATCCCACAGTAGTGGAAGACCTAAAGCGCCGGTACGAAGAAGACGAGTAGGAGCAAGGAGGTTTACCATGGTTGCCAATTTCTCAGATCCCAAAGATCCTCAATCTCTCGATCGCCTTCGCGCTATTCATACCCGCGAGGCCATTCGCGAGCGCCTGGAAAAGGGCATGCAGCGCAGTTATTTACGCGACTTCATTTATGGTGCTATAGACGGCACCGTGACCACTTTTGCCGTAGTTTCCGGAGTGGCAGGGGCCGGGCTTGCTTCTAATGTTGTCATTATTCTCGGAGCCGCAAATCTCATTGCCGATGGTTTTAGCATGGCGGTGGGGAATTTCCTGGCTACGCGCACCGAGCAGGAATTGCGCAATAAAACGCGCAAAGAAGAAGAAATGCATATTCGCGCCATTCCCGAAGGCGAGCGCGAAGAAATCCGCCAAATTTTTGCGGCCAAAGGATTTAAGGGAGAAGAACTGGAAAAAATTGTTCACATCATTACTTCCGATGCCAAGTTGTGGGTAGATACCATGGTGCAGGAAGAATTCGGCATGGCCAAAGAAGACGCTTCGCCGGTGCGCGCGGCCGGAGTCACTTTTTTGGCTTTTGTGGCTGTGGGCATGATCCCGCTTGGCGCTTTTGTTTGGAATTTCATTTTTCCCGGATCGTTTCGCGGCGAATTTTTGGTGAGCGCCTGGATGACCGCTGTTGCTTTTTTCCTCGTGGGCGCAGCCAAAAGCCGTTTTGTGAATAAGTCATGGCTTCTCACCGGCGTGGAAACGCTGGCTGTAGGCGCCACCGCTTCGGTGTTGGCCTACGCGGTGGGATTGTTGCTTCGCGGAATCCATGTTTGATTTGCTGGTGGTGGGCGCGGGGTATTTAGGCGGCGCGCTTGCCCGGTTTTATGCCTCCCAGGGAATGAAAGTTGCGGGTCTTGTCAAAACTGAATCTTCTTCCCGTAAACTCAGTGCTTCCGGAATTATTCCTTTCGTTATCGACTTAACTCAAGTTGAATCGTGCGCCAGCCTGCCCGAAGCAAATAAAATATTCATCTCTATTTCTTCCGGAAAGCGAACGGCAAGCGAAGAAGAATACAAGGCCGTTTACCTTCAGGGTCTCGAAAATGTACTGCGGCATCTTCAGGCGCCGAAAAAAATCCGGCAAATTATTTATGTTTCAAGCACAGGCGTGTATGGCGAGCACGAAGGAAATTGGGTGGATGAAACGACGCCCGAGAGGCCCGATTCGCGCCGGGCAGAAATATTGTTAGAGGCCGAAGAGAAGCTGTTGCAAAGCGGTTTCCCGGTCATTGTGTTTAGGCTGGGGGGTATTTACGGGCCCGGTCGCAACCGTATTCAGTCCGCTGAAGAGGGAACTTGGCGGATGAAGGAAAATCCGAATTCTTATATTAACTTAATTCATCGGGACGATATCGTTGGAGCCGCCGAATTATTATTCAATCATGGGAAATCCGGCGAAATATATCTGGGCGTAGATGATGAGCCGGTAAGGCAGACGGAACTGTATCAATGGCTGGCCGGAAGGCTGGGGACGGTTCCTCCCGGGAGCACCGTCCCCAGCGGCGCTATCGGAAAACGCTGCCGGAATCAAAAATTAAAACACTTAGGCATGAAGTTTATTTATCCCAACTTTCGAGTGGGATATGAAGCTTTATTAGAAAGCAAAAAAGCAAAAAGTGACAGTCACTAAAGTGACAGTCACTTTTTGCTCTCCAGTTTTGTCAGCAGCACGTAGGCGCAGGGCACCACATACAAGGTGAGTAGCGTGGAGAGTATTACGCCGCCGATAACGGCAATGGCCATGGGAACGCGCGTTTCGGCGCCGGGTCCCAGCGCAAGCGCGGGAGGTATGGCCGCTGCCACGGTGGCAACAGAGGTCATCATAATCGGTCTGAAGCGAATGGGAGAAGCTGTTGTAACGGCCTCGAGCGTTTCTCTGCCTTGTTTTCGCAGTTGATTTGTAAAGTCCACGAGCAAAATGGAATTTTTCTTCACGATGCCAAACAAAAGCAAAAGTCCGATCATGCTAAAGAGATTGAGCGATTGATTGGTGATCACTAAAGCAAGCACGGCGCCGGTCAAACTAAAGGGCAAAGCCAGAAGCACAGTGAGCGGATGAATTAAATGATTGAATTGAGAGGCGAGCACCATATAGGAAATGAGAATGCCAAGCCACAGCGCAACGTTCAAGCTCTGAAAAGATTCTTTAAAACTTTCGCTGGTTCCGCTAAAGACAATCCGGTAACTTGCGCCCAATATTTCTTTGCCGATTTGGCGGGCTTTTTCAATGGCTTGGGCTTGGGACTTGCCGGGCGCAACGTTGGCAAAAATGCCGATGGCGCGCTCACGACTGCGGCGGGTGATGGTTAACAGGCTCGGCGTTTCTTCGATATGCACCACATCGTTTAGGCGGGCAATTTCCCCGCGATTATTCCAAACAATCAGCCTCTGAATATCTTCAACGCGCTTACGCTGCTCCGGCTCCACTTGAACGCGCACGTCATAGCGCCTGCCATCCTTTGTGTATTTGGCGATGCGCTCGCCGCCGATAAGCGCATTAATGGTTTTGGCGATAGAGCTGATACTGACACCGCGGTCGAACGCCGCTTCACGATTGGGAAAGATGCGAATTTCCTGCATGCCGGATAAATAATCCGTGTCTACGTCGGTGAATAAATCGTTTTCTTCCATTTTGGCTTGAATTTCTTCGGCATATTTAGCCAGCTGGTCCCAATCGGGTCCGCGCACCGTAAACTCAATGGGGAATCCGCGTTGTGCGGCGAATCCGCGGGTGGAAAGGTCTTGAATCACTACTTTGACATCAGAAATTTTTGCGAAGTCTTTACGGAACTCGGCCATGATTTCTTGCTGATTGAGCCGGTGTCTTTTTTCGGGATCCCTCGGACGGTCGGGCTTAAGCTTCAGCGTAATAAAAATCATGCCGGCATTTGTCTCGCCGCCGGAAAATCCGCCCACAGCCGCGTAGTAACGGTTCACATTGGGATTTTTCATCACGAGGGCCTCGGCTTCGCGGAATTTTTCGCTGGTGTAGTCCAGGGAGGAGCCAATGGGAGTTTGCAGCCGCGCAATAAACATGCTTTGGTCTTGCGCGGGCACAAATTCTTTTCGTAAAGTAGGAAGCAGCGAAAGCGAACCGATGAAAATGACCGCCGCGCCGGCCAAGACAAAAATTTTAAACCGAAGCGCCCAACCCAGCGTTTGCCGGTACCATTCTGTTGCCCTCTCAAACAAACGTTCAAATAGTTTTCCAAACTGGGTTTTCCGCGCGCCGATTTCCAGTACCTGGGAGCAACGCATCGGCGTGAGCGTCAGCGCTTCAAAAAGGGAGAGCATCACGGCCACAGAAATGGTGACGGCAAACTGGTAGAGGAATTTTCCGATGACGCCTTTGATGTAGGCGTTGGGCAGGAAAATGGCCACAATGGCTATGGTGGAAGCCAAGGCGGCAAAAGTAATTTCCCGGGCCCCTAAGAAGGCCGCTTGCACTTTGTCTTCGCCCTTTTCCCGGTGACGCACAATATTTTCAAGCACCATGATGGCGTCATCGACCACAATGCCGACGGCAAGCATAATGCCCAAAAGAGTGAATGTATTTAAGGTGAAGTTGAAGACTTGCATCACCATGAACGTGCCGAGAATGGAAGTGGGAATGGCCAGGAGAATGTTGAATGTGCTCGATGCAGAGCCCAGGAAAATCCAACAGACCAGGGAAGTAAACAAGGCGGAAAGCAACAGAGTGAATAGCAGCTCGCGGACTGCGTCTTCGATAAAACGGGTGCTGTCGAAATTCACGGCGACTTTAAAGCCTTCGGGAATTTCCGGTTGAATTTGCTGAATGCGCTTTTTCACGGCCTTGGCCACTTCTACGGAATTGGCCCCGCGTTGTTTGCGAATCCCCAGGCCCACGGCATCTTCGCCCAGCACACGGGAAATGCGGCGAATATCGGCGAGGCCGTCTTCAATGCGCGCCACTTCTTTGAGTTGAATGGGTTTATAAATGGGTTGGCCGGCGCGCGTGGTGATCGTGATTTTTTCAAATTCCTCCACGGACCGGGCTTCACCCATAGCGCGCACGGTGGATTCGTGCCAGGGTGTTTCGATACGTCCGGCAGGGGCCTCCACGTGTTCGCCTTGAATGGCGTCAATCACATCTTGAACCGTAAGCTGATAGGCATCCAATTTGTTGACGTCAAGCCAAACGCGTAAATTGCGTTCGACGAATCCACCTAAAAAAATCTCCCCCACGCCGGGAATGGTTTTAAAGCGGTCTTTTAAATGCCTGTCTACATAGTCCATCAAGTCCCTGCGTGATTTGTTTGTAGTCGTCACGGACAGCCATACAATAGGCTGGTCTTCGGGATTGGACTTGCGGATAATCGGTGGGTCAATATCGCGCGGCAGTCTGCGAGCCGCTTCAGAAATTTTGCTCTGCACTTCCTGAAGCGCGATATCGATATCGCGCTCCAGTTCAAATTCCAGGCTGATGTCGGCTTGGCCCTGTTTGGCGCTCGAGCTCACTTCGCGCAGGCCTTCCACACCCATGACTGCGTCTTCAATCACATCCACAACGTCGGTTTCCATTACTTCCGGCGCGGCGCCTTCCCAAGTCACATCTACGGATAACACGGGGAAGTCCACATCGGGCATGAAACCCACGCCGAGCTGGCGGAAGGAAAGGAATCCGAAAATCATCAGCCCAAACATCAGCATCCAGGCGAACACGGGATTTTTAATAGCAGTTTCTGAAAGATTCATATTATTTTACTTCCCCGGCCGCTACTTTAAGACGCCAATAATCTTTTTTCATGTTGTAAAACGATTCGTTGGCTTCTTTGCGGTTGGTGTTGAGCCGCTCCAGCGCATCCAGTACGTCCAGATTACTGACAAGATTGCGCACATAATCTTCTTTTTGCAGGCGGAAATCTTCGTTGGAAGATTTCACAGCTTCATCAAATGACTTATGTTCTTCGTGGGAGGCATGCCACAGCTCGTAGGCCTCCTTGACTTCCAGGACAGCCTTGCGCCTCACGCGCGACAGCTCTAATTTTGATTTTTTCCAGCGGCTGATTTTTTCTTTGAAATCGCCGTAAATAGCACCGCCTTGAAAAATGGGAACCGTGAGCTCTACAAGCATGTCCCAATTGATGGCGCTTTGAAAGCCTTCGCGCAATTCGTAATGATTGGCGGTGAGGTTCACGGAGGGCCAAAACGCGCTTTGCGCAACTATTACGGCATCCCAGGCTACCTTGACGGCATTTTCTGCGGCCACTACGTCAGGCCGTTTTGCGGCAAGCGTAACAAATTCATTGGGGTCGCGCCGGAGAATATTTTCCAAGTTTTCATCACTCAGCCGGGTTGCGTCCATTTCAATGCCGGTTAGAAATCCTAAAATGTGCCGGGAAACTTGAAGATTTCCCCGGGCGCGTGCCAAGTCGCCTTCCAGCGTTTTCATGCGGGAGACGGCATTGACCACTTCGCTGGGGCGCGAGCGGCCGATTTGTTCGCGCTCATTCAGTTCGTTAACGCGTTCTACGAAAAGCGAGCGGATATCTTCGGTAATAATGATTTCTTCTTTGAATCGCAAAATGTCGTAGAAAGCGGAAGCGGTTTCTTCGAGCAACGTTTGTTTCAGGCGGATAAACTCGTTATCTTTCTGTTTCTTTAAGGCGCCGGCTCCGGTCACAGCGCCCAAAGATTTCATGCCCTGAAAAAGAGGCTGCTCTACGGTAAAATAGGTTTCACGGTCATGTTCCGCCGTGAGCGAGCCCTGCACCGTGGTTTGACCGCCGGCTCCGCGTGCGCCGGCGCCGTCTTGAAAGAATTCATTTTTCGTAAACTCGATATCGCCAAAGAATATGCCCGAGGCTTTGAAAAATTGGGCCTTGGCTTCTTCAATATCTTCTTTTTTGATGCCCAACGCCTCACTTCTCTTGAGGGTCATCTGGTAGCAATCTTCCAAGCGAAGGGGTGTGTTTTCCGTTTGCCCCAAGGTCAATGCAGGATCCGGGCGCGGCCGTGTTCCCTCCTCCGCCAAGAGATAAGAAGAAGTTCCCAGGAGCCAAGTGAACGGAATAAAAAAGAAGATGAGCTTAAACATAAAACCACTATAATCTTGCCATGATTTCTTTTCATCATTTTTTTTCTACCGCTCTCCTGACTGTTTTGTTTTTAAATTTTTCAGCGGATGCCTCCAGCCAGCCCAAAGTGATCAAGCAGTTTCAAAGCGGGCCCGCACAAATTTCACTTACGGAAGTGTACACTTCCGGTGCAGTGGAGCTGCCAAAAATGCATGACTCAATACCGGTCATTTTTCGCTTAGACGGACCCGATGATTTGGGCCGGAAACGTTTGAATACTTATGCGGTGGTCTGGAAAGTCGATACTGTTTCCGCACCTGTTTTTGTCTTCAATTCCAAACAAGGGCTCAAGAGAGGGGACAGTCCCCTTACAGGCACACTGCGTGTGGAAGTACTCTCCAAACATGTATGCTTAGTGCGGTTTGAGCCCGATGAGCATTATGCGGATGTCCCCGAGTGGCATGCAATGGGGGCGGTGCTGGATCGGAATTTTAACGTTCTTTCCCTAGAAGATCAGATGATGGATAGAGTTGAAGACGCATTTATGATACCCATACAAAGTGACTGTCACTTTAGTGACTGTCACTTTGTCGTATGGATCACACGGGATAATGACTTAGAACCGGTACAGGCCGCCTCCACAAGCCACTTGGCAGAGCTCGATCCATAGTTTACACTGTTTGAAATTTGTAATTGTTTACCACTCTGAAGTTCCGCGGCCCCTCTCCCTCGTGAGAGGGAGAGGGATTAAGGGTGAGGGTGGGTGGCGAAAAGGGTACGAAATTTCAAACCCTCACCCCTTCCCCTCTCCCTT
>JACQQR010000154.1 GCA_016206875.1 Candidatus Omnitrophota bacterium | reverse complement strand
GTATAGAGAAACTAGAGCACCAGAGCACCAGAGCACCAGAGCACCAGAGCACCAGAGCACCAGAGCACCAGTAAAAAGCTTTTCCTGGTGTACTGGTGCTCTGGTGCACTGGTGCTCTGGGATGTTAGTATTAACTAGGGTGTTGCCACAATGACTTGTAATGTTTGTAACTTAGAAGAAGCCACGATTCACCTGACGGAAATCATCAATTCGAAGATGGTAGAACTGCATCTGTGCGAGCAATGCGCCTACGAAAAAGGCACGGATGTAAAACAATATTTTAATTTCAGTGAGTTGGTAGAGGGCTTAACCGGCGGTCCCGAGGCTGTTGCCAAACAGGGCGGGAAAAAAGAAGCGCTGCGCTGCAAAAGCTGCGGCATCTCTTTTGACGAATTTGGAAAATCAGGGCGCCTGGGATGTCCGCAGTGCTATCAAACATTCGCTAAGTTATTAGCGCCTCTTATCAAACGAATTCATCGGGCCACACAGCATGTGGGAAAACGGCCCACAAAAGTTTCCGGTGAAGTGAAATTTCACATGGAACTGCGCGAGCTGCACGAACGTTTGCGCAAACTGGTGGAGCAAGAGGCTTTTGAAGACGCCGCCCGGGTGCGCGATCAAATCCGCCAATTGGAAGAGCGCGGAAAGAAAGGGAGCGAAGGAAATGGCTCTTGAAGAATTGCTCAAAACCACTTGTGAGTGGCTGAAAGGCAAAGGCCCGGACAGCGATATTGTGGTTTCAAGCCGTATTCGCTTAGCCCGCAATTTAAACGGCTATCCTTTTTGCTCGAAGCTTTCAAAAGATGAGGAAAAAAACATTGTGGATGAAGTGCATGACGCCACGCAGGCCACCGAACCCACGCAAGACGCCTATTTTTTGCTGAACGAAGATTTAACGGATCTCGACAAACAGTTTTTACTGGAGCGCCATTTAATCAGTGTGGAGCACACGGCCAAACCTTCAGGCGCCACTTGCCTGACGAAAGATGAAACCGTAAGCATTATGGTTTTGGAAGAAGATCATCTCCGGCTTCAAGTGTTGAGCTCGGGATTTAGTGTGAAAAATTGCTGGGAAACCATCAACCGCATTGACACATTGCTGGAAGAAAAACTTTCTTTTTCATTTCACAATATGCTGGGTTATTTAACGGCTTGCCCCACCAATGTGGGAACGGGGTTGCGCGCCTCGTGCATGCTTCATTTGCCCAGTCTGGTGATTACCAAACAAATCAATAAAGCACTGCAGGCCTTGGTCAAATTGAATATCGCCGCGCGCGGTTTGTACGGCGAAGGCACGGAAGCCAGCGGAAACTTTTTTCAGTTTTCCAATCAAGTTACATTGGGGCAAAATGAGATGGAAATCATCGACGGTTTTGACAAAGTCATTCGCCAAATTATCGATAATGAACGCGAAGCCCGCAGGACTTTAACGGAAAAAAAGCAAGACCGCTTTTATGACCAAATTTGGCGTTCACTGGGAGTGCTGAAATCGGCGCGGCTGATTAACAGCCGGGAAGCCACTTCACTGCTTTCCATGGTGCGCCTGGGGGTAGATTCCGGCATTATTGAAGGGCTTGCCCGTGAAAAACTCAATGAACTCCTGATTTTTTGCCAGCCTGCCCATCTGCAGAAACTGGTCCGGCGTAACCTGAGTTCTTCGGAACGGGATAAAGAAAGAGCCCAGTTGATCCGTAAAACACTTAAATCAGTCGATGTGCAATAAAATAAAAAAGTGACAGTCACTAAAGTGACAGTCACTTTAGGGACAGCCTCTTTAGGCAATGACATAATTGGAGAGAAATCATGTTTGACAGGTTTACTGAACGCGCGCGCAAAGTCATCATCTTAGCTAAAGAAGAAGCCAAACGGTTTAATCACGACTACATAGGCACTGAACACATTCTCTTGGGTCTCATTAAGGAAGGCGAAAGTGTGGCCGCTGCGGTGCTGCAAACCCTGGGCCTTTCCCTGGAAACCATACGCCTGGAAGTGGAGAAACTGGTTCAGTTTGGGCCCAGCACCATTGTTTCCGGAGACATCCCGTTTACCCCTAAAGCCAAAAAAGTGATTGAGCTGGCCATGGACGAGGCCAGGCGTTTGGGGCACAACTATATCGGCACCGAGCACTTACTTCTGGGCTTGATCAAAGAGGGTGAAGGCGTGGCCAGCCATGTGCTGATGAATGTGGGTTTGGATCTCAATAAAGTGCGCACGGAAGTCATTAAACTTTTGGGTTCTTCCACACCGCAAAGCGGGGGAGGAGGAGGAACTTCAGGGGGCGCCGGCATTGCCAAAGGCAAAACAAAAACCCCGGCCCTCGACGCCTTTGGGCGTGACCTTTCGCAACTTGCGCGTGAAGCCAAGCTCGATCCTGTTGTAAACCGACAGGATGAAATTGAGCGTGTCACACAAATTCTCTCCCGCCGTACAAAAAATAATCCTGTGCTTTTAGGGGAAGCCGGTGTGGGTAAAACCGCTATTGTAGAGGGGCTCGCACAGCGTATTGTCAACGGCAATGTGCCCGAAGTATTGCTCGATAAACGGATTGTGGTGCTGGATCTGGCTCTTATGGTGGCCGGAACCAAGTATCGCGGCCAATTTGAAGAGCGCATAAAAGCCGTTATGGATGAAATCCGCCGCTCTGAAAACGTCATTATCTTTATCGATGAACTTCATACCCTGGTGGGCGCCGGCGGCGCCGAGGGCGCTATTGATGCCTCCAATATTTTGAAGCCTGCCCTCTCGCGCGGCGAGATTCAGTGCATCGGGGCCACTACATTGGATGAATATCGTAAATATATTGAGAAAGATGCGGCATTGGCCCGTCGATTTCAGACCATCACTGTCGATCCGCCTTCCGTAGATGAAACCATTGAGATTTTAAAAGGCCTCCGGGATAAATACGAAGCCCATCACCGGGCAAAGTTCACGGATGAATCGCTTGAAGCAGCGGCCAAATTGTCGGACCGGTATGTCACAGGCCGTTTTTTGCCGGATAAGGCCATCGACTTGATTGACGAGGCCGGAAGCCGCGCGCGCCTTTCAGTGACTACATTGCCTAAGGATCTAAAAAAGCTGGAAAACGAGATCGAGCAGTACCGCATGGAAAAAGAGGCGGCGATTAAAGCGCAGGATTTTGAAAAAGCCGCAAAGCTGCGCGATGAAGAGCGCAAGGCCAAAGAAGAATTTACGAAACTCAAGAAAAGTTGGAAAGAGGCCAAATCGGAAATGGAAGTGGTGGTCACCGCCGAAGACATCGCCGTGATTGTGGCCAAACAAACGGGTATTCCTCTCCAGCGCCTGGAAGAGAAGGAAACTCAGCGGCTTCTGCGCCTGGAAGATGAGCTTCATAAACGTGTGATCGGACAGGAAGAGGCCGTGAAGGCGATTGCTCACGCCGTGCGCCGCTCCCGAAGCGGCCTTCGCAACCCGCGCAGGCCCATCGGAAGTTTTGTCTTCCTTGGGCCGACAGGAGTCGGAAAAACCTTGCTGGCGCGCGCCTTGGCGGAATTTATGTTCGGCGATCAGGATGCTGTGGTGCAAATTGATATGTCTGAGTACGGTGAGAAATTCAATGTGTCGCGGCTCGTCGGGGCGCCTCCGGGATACGTGGGTTACGAAGAGGGCGGACAGCTCACCGAAAAAATCCGCCGCCGTCCTTATAGTGTTATTTTGCTGGATGAAATCGAAAAAGCGCATCCGGACGTCTTTAATATCCTTCTTCAGGTGATGGAAGACGGGCGCCTGACGGATTCTTTCGGCCGTAAAGTGGATTTTCGTAATGCCGTTGTCATCATGACTTCCAATGTCGGAGCCGACTTAATTCGCAAGCAAACGGACATGGGATTCAAACCGCAAGGCGATGCGATTACTTATTCCGACATCAAAAAGAAATTGCTGGATGAAACGCGTAAGGTATTTCGTCCCGAGTTTCTCAATCGCGTGGACGAGACGGTGGTGTTTCATCCTTTAAATCGCGCGGACTTGGAAAAAATTGTCCATTTGGAACTGGCGGAAGTGATCCATCGCCTGAAGGATAAAAAAATCAATTTGGAATTTACCCCGGAGGCCCTTCAGTTTTTGATCGAAAAAGGCTACGACCCGGTTTTCGGCGCCCGCCCGCTCAAGCGGACCATTCAGCGTTACGTGGAAAACGTGCTTTCAGAAGATATTCTTTCAGGGGTGTTTAAAGAAGGTGAATCCATTCACTGCAATGTAAAAGGTGAAGAACTCTTTTTTGATAAGGTGTAACCCGTTTTGTCATTCTGAGGTTTATTACGCGCGCCAAACTTATTGCGTCCATTCTGGTTTGTTCGCTCTTGGTTGCTGTAAGTATTTTTGGTTTTTTCAGTTTGAAATCGGCCTTTGAAAGTGATGCGGTGAAGGCCAAAACTGAAGGACGGCTTTCCAAGCTCTTCAAAACACACATTTCAGTGGGCCGGGTCGAGTACAAGTTTTTCCGCAGGCTCTCTTTTTCCGCCGTTCAATTTGAAACAAACGGCTACGTAGCGCCTCAAATGGCTTTTGCCGGCGTTACAAAAATTGTTTTCGGCTACAGCTGGCGTGATGTATTCAAAAAAGAATTTTTCAATCCCGAAACTATTTTTTTCAGGAATCCGGATTTTCAACTGGAAGTGCCTGATGTGATTGGGTGGCTTAGGAAATTTCCATTTTCTAATCTGGCCAGTCAAACAAAGTACACGGTTGTACTTGAAAACGGCTCTCTTTCCTGGCCGCTTGCGGAAACCGGCCAAACTGCCGGAATTCAGAAAATATTCGGCCGGATTGAAAAAAGAAGCTCGCAGGAAGTCCTGATTCATCTGAAGGGCCAGTTCGCCGGAAATGTACGGGGGGAGATTTCCTGTGAAGGCACCGTAAACCCGCTCAAGAAAACCTGGGATTTACGGGTCCGGTGCACCCACGTGGAGCACACATCCGGCTCAGCCAGGATGTTGCGCAATCTAACAAGTGTATTTCAGATTAGGGAAAACCGGTTCTCCATCGAAGAGTTGACATTTTTCACCGCTTCTGTTGCCTGGTCTGCGAGCGGCGAGGTGGACGATTATTTTGGCGAGTTTCCAAAGTTCAAGTTCCGCATTGCCGAGTCTTCCCGGTTGACAGGCGGGGAATTTACGCTGAAGCTTGCGGGTGATTTCAAACAGGAAACCCTTCGGGGCAATCTTCGGGGCTGGGGAATGGATTTTCCCATTCGGGGCGGCCTGTTTACGGACAGCGCCGGTTATGGCATTCAAAATGTGGCATTGGGCTCTTCGGTGGAGCTGGAAGCATTTTTTCTTGTCCGGGATGGAATTACCCGTCTCCGGCTTCGTCACGGTGAAGAGCAGTACGATATCCGGTTTTCACTGCGTAGCGGTGATTTATTGTTGGATTTGAATGCGAATCACATGCAGCTTTATGGTTTTGATATCAGCACGCGTGCTTATTTACGGGCAAGGCCGGAACCGGATTCGTGGAATAGCGGCCAATTGGTGTTTAACACAGAATTGAGCTCCGATTATCTTGTTTTTGACAACGCCCCCTTGGATGATTTTAAAGGGAAGGCGGCTATGACCCGCGAAGGATTTAAAAATCTTACCCTGACTTGGGGAACCGGTTACAAAATGTCGGGGGAGATTCTTTTTGGTAATCCTTCTCTTGTGGATGTGCGCATTGATGCGCTGAATATTGTGCTGAGCGAAACGATGCGTTTTGGCTTTCACCAGTTGCCCGAGGATTTATCAGGCATGATGAAAGGGCGGGTTCATGTGCGAGGGGCCGCGGACAATCCCAAGATCAAAGGGAGGCTGAACATTCGTTCCGGCGGCCTGAAAGGGCTTACGTTTGACAAGGTGATTTTAAATTTTTCCGGCAATCGCCGGTTTTTGCAGTTAAAAAACTCGCGAATTCACAAAGCGCCGTACACATTTTATGTGAAAGGCGGGCTGGATTTTACGCAGCCCAATATTTTTTCAGGCATAGAGATTGTTTCCGAAGACCGCTTGCCCATTTGGCGCGGCAAGGATGTACATTCTCCTCTTCCACCGAAGGACGAACCCGTCTCCGGTGGGCAGGAGGGGGATATCAATCGAAAGGGATTTTAATGCTTCAATTTTCAATGAGAAAGAAAGTTTTCTTCTTCTTCAATTGGCTCATTGATTTAGGCGCCAAATCTTTGGATCTCCTAAAAAATATAGGCGGTATTTTCATTCTTTTCATGCAAGTCATTCGCGCTACGTTTGCCCGCCCGTTTCGCGTCCGGGAAATGATCCATCAAATGAACCTGGTGGGAGTCAAATCTTTCCCGCTGGTGTTTTTGACCGCCATTTTTACCGGAATGGTGCTTGCCCTCCAGTCCGCCTATCAGCTCAAGAAATTCTCCGCTTTGCAGTTCACCGCCGATTTGGTTTCTCTTTCGATCACCCGCGAGTTGGGCCCCGTGCTTACGGCCATGGTGGTGGCCGGTCGCGTGGGGGCCGGAATGACTGCCGAGCTGGGAACGATGAAAGTCACAGAGCAAATCGACGCGCTTCGCTCGCTGGCCACGGATCCGGTGCGGTATTTGGCCGTTCCGCGGGTCATGGCCTGCTTTTTTATGATGTTCATTCTTACTGTCTACGCAGATTTTATCGGAATTGCCGGAGGCTATGTGGTGAGCATTTTTAAACTCGGTCTTTCTTCCGACCAATATTTAAATCGTCTTTTTATCGCTCTATATCCTAAAGATGTGTTCACCGGGCTGATCAAGGCATTTTCGTTTGGCTTGGTGGTTTCCATCGTAGGATGCTATTACGGATTTCAGGCAAAAGGAGGCGCCGAAGGCGTGGGAAGGGCGACGACACTTTCTGTGGTGACTTCTTTAATCACCATTATCGCTTTAGACTGCTTTTTTACGGCCCTATTCTTTTTTGCAGGATAAAAAAGTGACTGTCACTTTAGTGACTGTCACTTTTTTTTTAAGGAGTAATCGCCAGTGCCAAATCATTCTTTGGTGGAAGCAAAAGCCACTACGTCTTATGCCATAGAAGCCGTTAATCTAAGCAAATACTTTGGCGACCTGGTGGTTCTGGATGGCTTTAATGTTCAGATCAAACGCGGAGAAACCATGGTGATCATCGGGCGTTCCGGCGTGGGCAAAAGTGTTTTCCTGAAGCTCATTATGGGGATCTTAAAGCCCAATAGCGGCGATATGATTATGGATGGAGTCAAAATCAATACATTACAAGATGATGAGCTCAACATGATTCGCCGTAAAGTGGGCATGTTGTTTCAGGGAGCGGCCTTATTTGATTCATTGACTGTGGGTGAAAATGTGGGTTTCTCGCTTCTGGAAAGTAAAAGCGTTCCTTATGGGGAAATAATGCAAAAAGTGCGGGAAAAGTTAAAAGTAGTGGGCCTGGCGGGTATTGAAAATCTGGACCCATCCGAGTTGTCGGGAGGCATGCGCAAGCGCGTAGGCCTGGCTCGCGCCATTTGTAACGATCCCGAAATTATTCTATATGATGAGCCGACCACGGGGCTGGATCCCATCATGGCTGACGCCATCAACGAATTGATTGTCAAAATGAAGCAAAAGCTCAATGTCACCGCGGTAGTGGTCACTCATGATATGACCAGCGCCTACAAGGTAGGCGACAGGATTGCCATGCTCTACGACGGCAAAATCATAGCTGTAGGAACTCCGGATGAGATCAAAAGCACGAAAGATCCGATTGTCAGGCAATTTATTACGGGGAGTGCCCTGGGCCCTATCACCGATAAAAGCCGTTATTTAATCAATTCGGAAGCGAGTCATTGATACTCCCCTCTCGAGGGGGGATATGATATGAGAGGAATCTATGGATAGTAAAAGATTGGAACTGGTGGTGGGGACGTTCGTTTTCCTGGGGTTTGTCATTCTTTTTATCCTGATTTTTTTCGTAAGCGGGGTGTTTTTTTTCAAAAAGGGCTATCACCTGAATGTGCAGTTTGCCAGTGTCTCGGGTATTGCCTCAGGCGCTCCGGTGAAGATGGTGGGCGTGCAAGTCGGGCAAGTGGATAGGGTAGGCATTCGCTACAACGGCGAAACGGGGAAACCGGAAGTCCTCCTGGATTGCTTTCTAAACCAGGGTGTGCGCGTGCATCAAAATTCAAAGATTTATCAGCGCGGCACCTTTGCCCTAAGCGAGCCGCACATCAACATTGAAACTTCCGCCAATGATGAAGGCCCGATTCTAGGCAATGGCGATACGATTATCGGTTTAGAGCCGGTGCGCACAGAAGAGCTGATTGAACGCGCCAAAACGATTTCCTATAAAATTGAAGACCTGGTGGATAATGCCAATAAAATTATCACTGACCCGAATGTCAAAGACTCGCTGAAGCAGGCCATTAAAGACTTCTCGGAACTCATGAAAGTGCTCAATGAAGTGTTCGCCGCTTCCAAAGGAGATATTATGAGCATGACCAAAAATATGAATCAAACATTCCAAAAAATGAATCATGTGCTGGACGAGGTGAAAGAAGGAAAAGGCAGCATCGGCAAATTTATCAATGACGATACCCTGTACGAAGAGTCCGTCAGTTTTGTCAGAGATCTGAAGGCCCGGCCCTGGCGGCTTTTGAAAAAAGATGATGAGAAAAAGGGCTTTTTATTTTTCTAGTACCGTGTTCGATGAGTTCATGAGGGATTTTGTCATTCCCGCGAAAGCGGGAATCCAGTGACTTTCGCATTGTGACAAAGCCCAAGTCACTGGACCCCCGCTTTTCCGCCTCGGCGGACCCGCCTGAGGCGGGCGCGTTCTGGGGTGACAAACCATGCATGAACTTATCGAACGCAGTACTACTACCTCACCGGATCCTTTCGGCATGTTGACTAAAAGCTAATCGCTTAAAGATGAATCGAGATGAAAGTACGTATCCATACAGTCAGTGCAATTCTCACAGCCGCCGGGCGGGGCACGAGGCTTCTCGGCCGTTCCGGAGCCCGAGAGCTTCCTAAAGCATTCCAACTTCTTCAAGGCGTTCCTTTAATTTTCTACTCGCTCAAATCTTTGCTGGAATCCGAATTAATTTCTGAGATTATTATTACTCTTCCTAAGGCGTACGCCAGGGAGTTCAAAGCAGAGCTTGAAAGTACGGGGCGCGCCATCAAACCGGTTCGAGTGGCCTCGGGAGGCGCATCGAGGGCTTTGTCGGTGTATGAAGGCATCAAAAAAGTTTCCCGCCGGGCCGGGCTGATTTTGGTTCATGATGCCGCAAGGCCGCTGGTCGGCGCCGAGGAAATCAATGCGGTGATTCGCGAAGCCGCGAGGCGAGGCGCCGCCATTGCCGCAAGGCGGGTCACTTCGACAATCAAAGAAGCCGGCATTGGACGGACGGCAATTGTTCGCACCATTGCGCGTGAAAATTTGTGGGAAGCTGAGACGCCGCAAGCGGCAAAAAAAGAATGGCTGCTTGAAGCGTACCGCCATTTTTTAAAACATCCTTTTCCGGCAACGGATGAAGCGTCGCTCTTGGAGCGAATCGGAAAAAATGTTTCCCTAGTCGAATTAAGCCGGCCCAACGTTAAAATCACAACCGCACAAGATATGGAGCTGGTTTCCGGTATGTTACACAGAGAAAGTGAAACAAGAGTCGGATTTGGTTCAGACACGCACCGATTAGTAGAAGGCCGTCCTTTAATTTTGGGTGGGGAAATCATTCCCCACAAACGCGGCTCCCTGGGGCACTCCGACGGAGATGCGTTACTGCACGCGATTTCCGACGCTATTTTGGGGGCAATCGGAAAAGGGGATATCGGGCAATATTTTTCTGACCAAAACAAAAAATTCAAAAACATCCCCAGCATACACATTTTAAATAAAATTGTAGAACTTGCCCGGGAAGCCTATTGGCATGTGGTGAACGTGGATTGTGTCATTCATCTGGAAAGGCCGCGCCTTTCGGAATTTAAATCAAAAATCAAAAACCGCCTCGCCGAAGCGCTGGGCATTTCTCATGAGCAAGTCAACGTAAAAGCCAAAACGAAAGAAGGGCTGGACGCCGTCGGCCGGTGCGGGGCTGTAAGCTGTGAGGCCGTTGTCTTGATGAAGAAAGGCCTGCCATGAGCGGCGTGCGCGTGCGATTTGCCCCTTCTCCCACAGGCTATTTGCACATCGGCAATGTGCGCACGGCGCTTTTTAACCATCTTTTTGCCGCGTGTAGCGGCGGCGAGTTGATTTTGCGCATTGAAAATACGGACAGAGAACGCTCGAAGAGCGAATACGCCGAGCAAATCCTGAATGATTTGCGCTGGCTGGGCATTCGCTGGCAGGAGGGCCCGGATATCGGGGGCCCTTACGGACCGTATCGGCAATCTGAGCGTATGCAGCATTACCGGGAGACCGCGGAAAAATTTATTCGCGAAGGCAAAGCCTATTATTGCTTCTGCTCGCAAGAAGAATTGGAAACCATAAAACGCGCAGCGCAGGCCAAAGGCCTTCCGCCTAAATACAATGGCCGCTGCCGGAAACTTTCGCGCGAAGAAGTGGAGCAAAAACGTGCCTTGGGACTCAAGCCGTCCCTGCGATTTAAAGTGGAAGAAGGCTTCCTAGAATTTGAAGATATCATTCGCGGGCCGGTACGCTTTGACATGGGCCTATTCGGCGATTTTGTGATTCTGCGGCCCGACGGCGTGCCTACATTTCACCTGGCTGTGTGCGTAGACGATGTCTTGATGCGCATCACGCACGTGATTCGCGGTGAAGATCATCTGCCCAATACGCCGAGGCACATTCTCCTTTTTCGCGCCTTGGGCGAGGCGCCGCCCCGTTTTGCGCATGTTTCGCTGATTATGGGAAAAGGGGGTGAGCCGCTTTCCAAGCGCCTGGGAGCCATGTCCGTGGAGGAATACCGCAAGACCGGCTATTTGCCCGAGGCCGTGGATAATTACATCGCCCTTTTAGGCTGGGCGCCGGGCGACAATCGCGAAATTTTTTCTCTCGCTGAGCTGGAAAAAGTATTTTCGCTTTCGCGCGTGGGGAAAAGCCCGGCAGTGTTTGATAAAGAAAAACTGGATTGGCTTTCCGGCGAGCATATTCGAGCCTTGAGCCATGAAGCCTTCGTCGAGAAGGCATGCGATTATCTGGTTTCCGAAGGGCTGATGCCCGCTTTTGCCCGCGCCTTGCCTCAAAATCGCTTACATGAAATTCTCTTGATTTTCAAAGACAATATTCTTCATTTTGATGCATTGCGCGACAGACTGGAGATTTTTAATCCGGAGGCGGAAAATCAAGATGCGGAAATGCTGCGTGCGCCGCAAGTGCCCGGTATTTTGAAAATTTTGGAAGAGTACTTTCTTTCTTTAGCGCCCGGCGAGAATGCCGATTATGAAGCGCTGAATCAAAAGCTAAAGGCCGCAGCCGTGGCCAAGGGCAAAGAATTGTTTATGCCCGTGCGCGTAGCCCTTACTTTCCGCGCCCACGGGCCTGAGCTAAAGAAAATTTTGCCATTGCTCGCGCGCGAACTTTGTTTGGAAAGAATCAAAAAAATGAAGGTCGCCTGACACGCGGCCCCTCTCCCTCGTGAGAGGGGCCGCGTGGAGGAGACAATTCCCTTTGCTTATTCGAGATCGCTAAATAATTACAAAACATCGGTGTTTTATGATCTCCTTCTTCAACACACTCAGCGGGAAAAAAGAAGAATTCGTTCCTCTCAGGTCCGGCGAGGTGCGCATGTACACCTGCGGTCCTACTGTGTACGATTTCGCGCACATCGGCAATCTCCGCGCGTACATTTTTGAGGACTTGCTCCGCCGCGTGCTGGAATACAACGGCTTGCGAGTGACGCAAGTCATGAATCTTACGGATGTGGATGACAAGACCATTCAGGGCGCCTTGCGCGAAAAAATCGCTCTCGATCAATTTACGGAAAAGTACATCCGGGCATTTTTTGAAGACTTGAAACTCTTGCGCATTGAACAAGCGGAATTTTATCCGCGGGCGACGCATCATATTCCTGAAATGATTGCGCTCATTCAACGATTAATGGCCTCCGGCCACGCGTACGAAAAAGGGGGCTCCGTTTATTACCGCATCAGCGCATTTCCGTCTTACGGGAAACTCTCCAAGAAAAATCTGGAAGAAAATATCGCCGGCGCCCGCATCGATTCCGATGAGTACGAAAAAGAACACTGGAGTGATTTTGCGCTGTGGAAGGCGAGAAGGGGCGACGAGCCGTTCTGGCCCAGCCCTTTTGGCGAGGGGCGTCCCGGCTGGCATATTGAATGCTCGGCCATGAGCATGAAATATTTGGGCGAATCCTTCGATGTGCACACCGGCGGTGAAGACAATATTTTTCCGCATCATGAGAATGAAATCGCTCAATCCGAGGCGGCCACTTCCAAACCGTTTGTGCGCTACTGGCTGCACTGCAAGTTTCTTTTGGTGGATGGAGAGAAAATGTCGAAATCCAAGGGGAATTTTTACACGCTGAATGATTTGACGGCTAAAGGTTATTCCCCGCTGGCTGTGCGTTATTTGTTGCTCTCCCATCATTACCGCCATCCGGTGAACTTTACCCTTCAAGGCTTGGAAGATGCCGCTTGCGTGCTGGCCCGGTTAAAAGATTTTCGTCTCAGGTTGAACCAATATGTTCCCGCTCAGGGGAGCGGCGGGCAAGCTTCAACTTTAGGAGCCTCTCTGGAAGAAGCTGTGAGCGGTTTTGAGCGCGGACTTTGTGATGACTTGAATATTTCCGGTGCCCTGGGATTTTTCTTTACGCTGGTTCGCGAAGTAAATAAGGTAATGGATCAAAACACGTTATCGGGAGAAGAAAAAAAGACCGTATCTTTATTTCTTGAGAAGGTGAATAAAATTCTGGATTTGTGGACAGGGGAGGAGGAAGATGGCCGGGAGATTCCAAAACCAGTTCATGAATGGCTCCGTGAGCGGCAAGAGGCCCGGCGCGCAAAAAACTTTAAGCGCTCCGATGAACTCCGCAATCTAATTATAGAGGCAGGCTACGTTATTGAAGATACGCCGAAAGGGGCGAGGGTAAAGAAAAAACAAAAATGATTAAAACTGTCATTATTTGACAGTTTCTTGCAAAATAGTCAGGAATTGAATTCAATGAAAAAAATGAAAAAGGGTTTCTTGCTCACTTTTGAAGGGGCGGAGGGGTGCGGGAAATCCACGCAAATTCGTTTTGCCGGGCGGTGGCTGAAACGAAAGGGATACCGGGTAGAGCTTGTTCGCGAGCCCGGGGGAACTCCCGTAGCGGAGGCCATACGAAACATTTTATTGCACGGGAAAGGGGCGATGAGCAGCGCCACGGAAACTTTTCTGTTTTTAGCCGCCCGGCGTGATTTAGTGGAGAAAAAAATTCGACCGGCCCTCAAGGCTGGAAACATTGTGCTCTCGGACCGTTTCCAGGATTCCACTTGGGTGTATCAAACGTATGCCGGAAATTTTCCGCGTTCTGCCTTCGAAAAAGCGGGGAGGGAAGCTACGGGCGGGCTTGAGCCGGACCTCACCTTTATTTTCGATGTGCCCGTGCGCGTAGGCTTGGGGCGCGCCGGCAAAACCGATAGAATTGAAAAAAAATCACTCGCCTTTCATGAGCGTGTGCGCAAAGGATATTTGGAAATTGCAAAACGCCATAAACGCCGCTCCGTGCTTATCCCGCATCAAGAAGGAGCAAGCAAGGTGAGCGCGGAAGTGGAAAAGGTGCTTTCCCGTGTCTTTAAATAAATTTTTAGGCAATCAACTTCTTCTCAAACGAATCCGCGAAGCGCTGGTCTGCGGTCAACTTGGCCACAGTTTGCTTGTGACCGGCGCGAAAGGCTTAGGCAAAAAAACGTTTGCCCGTTTTTTGGCTAAAGCCATTGAATGCCACGAAGGCGTGTTCTTTGAGCCTTGTCATTGTGTTTCCTGTTCCAAAATTGATTCAGGAAATCATCCGGACGTAAAGTGGTATGGCATAGATGAAGAAAAAACCAGCGTGAAACTGGCCGAAATCAAAGATTTAATTCATTGGATCGGTCTCAAACCTTTTGAGGGAAAAAAGAAGGTTTTTATCATCAATGACGCCCAGGACATGACCTTGGAATCGCAAAATGCGCTTCTAAAAACACTGGAAGAGCCTCCGGTGGAAAGCGTGATCTTGCTTTTGGCGCCGCATAAAAACGCGCTTTTGGAAACCATTGTAAGCCGCTTGACGGAATTAAAACTCAGGCCGCTTCCTTTCAAGGAAATTGTGCAGGTGTTACGCGACGATTTGGGCACAGAAAAAGATTGGGCTGCTTTGGCTCAGGCCGCGGAAGGTAATTTAGGCAAGGCCATTCAATTTGCCGAAGAAGGGAAGCTGGAGGAGCAAAAGGATCGGTTAAGCCGGTGGCTCGGCCTTGGATCCTGGGATTTTTTTGCGCAAGAGACGATAAAAAGCCGTCAGGACGTAAGCGAGCGCGTAGATTTAATCCTGCATTTTTTGCGTGACGCCTTAATCTATAAAGAGCTTGAAAAAAAGGAAATGCTTTTTTTTCCGCATGAGCTTCTGCGAATTCGGGAATTTGCGGGCGAAAACAATTCCGAGGAAATCGTTGATTTAATGAAAGAATTGATGAGCATCCGGGAGAGCTTAGAAAATAATATCAACCAGAAGATTGCGTCTAATTTTTTAGCCAGTATTTTGAACGCCTGTCACCCCTGAATGCGCCCGCCTCAGGCGGGTCCGCCGGGGCGGAAAAG
>JACQQR010000147.1 GCA_016206875.1 Candidatus Omnitrophota bacterium | reverse complement strand
CTTATATAAATCAACCTCTCAAAATCAGGCAGTTTCTGCCTCAAGTTTGGGGAAACGGATCAGGGTAAACAGTTCAAACTTGATCCAGAAAAGAAAAATATTCTTCTCTGGAAATTCCGGCGGTACGCAAATTGTTCAGGATAATAAAGACGGGAATCGCTCAATAGCAAGGAATGACGATGGGTCTGGGGATGCCGGGTTTGGTGTACATCCGATGATCGCCCTCTTGCCGCACCAGTTGGAAGCCGGCCAATTCGAATACACGGCTCAAAGCTTGATAGGAAACGGGAGCGATTTTCACGGGGGGTTAAAAGGCAATTTCGCTGTGCTCAGTAGAGATCAAAGGGGGAGAATCCCATTCATTTTTCGCGGAATCCCGGACGACAAAACCGTCCTCTTGGAGGATTTCCTCAAGGGTACCCATCCGTTTGCTTTCGGCCAGAAAAAGCCGCACCGCCTCTTGCCCTTGTCTGCGCGCCTCGTCCACGGAGTCTCCACAGCTGGCAACAGAAAGTTCGGGACAGAAGCTAACGAAAACGTCCCCTTCTTTAAAAATGAGCAACGTAAATCCGATTCGCATAGGCAAAATATACCACAGATGTTAGGAAAGTTACAACCTTCGATTGAGAAAAGCGCCGCCTCCAGTTTAGGCCGGCGGGCGGATCAAACCCCGGCGGGGATTGCGCTTCGCATGCAGCAGATTATCGATGCAGTTGCTCAAGGCCGTTTTCTACCCAAGCGTTCCGGAAGAGTAAGAGAAGATGTTATTCGTGAATTAACTCAATTCAAAACGCAATTTCAGGGCATGCAGGTTCCCCGCGTGGATTGGGTCACACCTCAAAATCGCGCGGCCTTGTTCCGACTATTTTTAATGGCGGAGGAATTCAGAGCATTTGCCGCACGGGATGCATTTATAGAAATCAACCGGCAGGGGAAAAATCGCATTAACGCCATCGGGGATGCTATTGAATATCTCACGATACCGGAAGAACTTGGCAAGTGGGTTAGCCGGGGAACAGTAGGGCGAATAGGAGATGGAACACAAAGAAGACAAGAACTGGTTCAAATAGTAGCCGGATACGCAGATGGGCTGACCTGGGAAGAGGTTCTCCGGCAAATTGCCAGTCACGGAAATGACTTAAATTGTTATGGCGGTGAAAAGGCAGAACGGGCAATGAGGGCTTTTGTGCAAAAAGCATTGTGGGATATGGAGCAGCTCGAAACAGCCCTACTGCAAAAACTAAAAGTACAAAATGGAAGACCGGTTTTATCTACCCCTTTAAACGGAGTAGGAGATTATCACTGGGCCGTTTTACTGCATCACTACGCCATGTTAGCCGCGATTGAAAAAGAAAATATAGAGTTGGAAGACATGCCGGTTCCCGGCACCGATGGCGCGAGTTTGGGTAAATTTTATGGAAACTCCGTCGAAGCCATTCTTTGGAGCCAGGAGGCGGCGGCGGGAATTTGGGGAGATGATGTAAAACAATTTCCCGGTTTGTTAAAACGGCTGAAATTGATTTCTGCATCTAAAATTTCAACATTAGCCAAAAAACAGCTCGAAATTTCTTCCATTAATTCCATTCTTGAGCGAAATCGCACTCTTGCCTATCTAGCCTCGAAGGCGTAAAGATAAATGGATAAATAGGTGTAACCCATTTATCGGCATAATTTTTGCTTTTCCTACAAAGCCATGTGGACCAAGGAGTATCTCCGTAAAGTCGTGCAAGAGCAAATGGCGGATTATTTGCTCGTTGCTGTTTCTAATCGCCAGCCTTTTAGCCACGTGCCCCAGTCGGGAAAGCTGGTGGCCCGCCGCCAGCCGGGAGGCGTGGTGACCGCCTTGATGCCGGTGATGGAAGCGGTGCACGGGAAATGGATTGCCGTCGGCTCAAGCATGCAGGACAGGCGCGTGCTGGATGAGCACGGCAAAATTCAATTGCCGGCGGAAAATCCTTCCTATGAACTGAGGCGTTTGTTTTTGTCGAAAGAAGAAATGGACGCTTATTATTACGGCTATTGCAATGAGGGCCTCTGGCCGCTTTCGCACGTGGCCTATACGCGACCTGTATTTCGTGTTGCGGATTGGCAGGCTTATGAAAAAGTGAATCAGCGGTTTGCCGAGGCTATTTTGGAAGAAGTGGGCGATAAAAAAGCTTTTGTTTGGGTGCAGGATTTTCATTTAATCCATGTCGCCAAATATTTAAAGCAGGCCAATCAATCGAATATCATCACCGCTCTTTTCTGGCATATTCCATGGCCCAACGCCGAGGTATTCAGCATTTGCCCGCAGAAAAAAGAAATCCTGGAAGGCATGCTTGCCTACGACTTATTGGGCTTTCAAATCCGAAACCACTGCGAGAATTTTATGGCTACCGTGGATAAAGAGCTGGAAAGCCGTATCGACCGCGAAAACACTTCCGTCTTTTACCAAAACAAAGAAACCCTGGTGCGTCCTTTCCCTATCTCCGTGGACTTTCAAGCTATTTCAGGTGACGCCTCTTCAGATGCTGTGAAAACGTTGACGGCACAAATCCGGGATGATTACTCTTTGAATGGAAAAAAATTATTGGTGAGCGTGGATAGAATTGATTACACAAAAGGGATTCCGGATAAATTACGGGCGATTGATCATTTCTTAAAACAATATCCCGAATATGCCTCTAAATCTACTTTTAAGAAGGTGTTAGAT
>JACQQR010000146.1 GCA_016206875.1 Candidatus Omnitrophota bacterium | reverse complement strand
GAGGGAGAGGGGCCGCCTGTTAGATCCTGTTTTTCCTTTAACCCTATACGAACTTAGGAAACAGGATATCAGTTTGCATTAATCCTGGATCCCGGCTGGAGTTTACCCCGGACTCCGATCCGGGGCCGGAATGACAACAACTCTAAAACAATGTTCAAAACAGCGATAATTCTTCAACTTCTTTTGACCTATGTTCTGTTTTTTTTACCACCATTTTCGAGCGCTCGAGCTCTTCCAAAATTTGGCGCGCGCGGGCAATCACGGAATCCGGAAGTCCGGCCAGCCGCGCCACATGAATGCCATAGCTTTTATCGGTGCCTCCGCGCACAATTTTTCTTAAGAAAACAATGCCCGCATTTCCCTCGTGCACGGTGACGCGATAATTTTTGATGCCTTCAAACAAACTCTCCAGTTTGGTGAGCTCATGATAATGCGTGGCAAATAAGGCGCGCGGCCGCGGGCTCTCGCCGCTTGCCAAATATTCGCACACGCTCCAGGCGATGCTTACCCCGTCAAACGTGGAGGTGCCGCGCCCGATTTCGTCCATAATAATCAAGCTGCGCGAGGTGGCATGATGCAGAATATTGGCCGTCTCAGCCATCTCCACCATAAACGTGCTTTGCCCGCGCCAAAGCGCATCCGAAGCGCCGATGCGCGTAAAAATTCTATCCGCCACGCCAATTTCGGCGCGCGCGGCCGGAACAAAAGAGCCCGCTTGGGCCAAAAGCGTAATCAGCGCCACTTGCCGGATATACGTGGATTTTCCGGCCATGTTCGGCCCGGTAATCAAAATAAACTGATGATCGTCTCCGTTTAACAGTGTGTCATTTTCCACAAATTCCCCGCTCGGAAGAAATTGCTCCACCACGGGATGGCGCCCGCCGGTGATGCGGAGCTCTTTTTTGTCCGTCACAAGAGGCATGACATAGTTGTGTTTGACGGCGGTCTCCGCTAAACCGGTCAACGCATCCAGCGCGCCTAATGCTTGGGCGGAGGATTGAATTTCTTGAATGCGCTCGCGCACGCGAAGGCGAAATGCCTCAAAAATTTCATATTCTTTGCGGGCGGCCTTTTCCTGGGCGGTGAGCACTTTTTCTTCATATTCTTTTAATTCGGGAATGATGTAACGCTCGGCGTTGACCAAAGTTTGTTTGCGCGTATACTCCGCCGGCACGGCCTTGGCATTGGCGTGACTGATCTCGATGTAATAGCCGAAGACTTTGTTGTATTTCACCTTGAGCGATTTGATGCCCGTGCGCTCCATTTCGCGTTTTTGTAAGGCGGCCAGATAATTTTGCCCGGACAAGCAAATGTTTTTCAATGCGTCGAGCTCCGGTGAATATCCCATGCGCACCATGCCGCCCTCTTGAATCGCCGGCGGCGGCGCCTCGACAAAAGCACGGCTGATATCAAAAGCCAAGTCTCTCAGTTCATGCATCTCCCGGGCGAGCTGCTTTAATAAAGTAGATTGCGCTGAAAATTTTTCGAGCGCTTGTTTGATTTCCGGAATGCGTTCCAAAGAATTTGCGAGCATCACCAAATCCCGTGCGTTGCCCAGCGCGCAATTCAAGCGGCCGGTAATGCGCTCCATATCGCGAATGCCTCTTAATGCCCCGCGAAGGGCAGCACGGGACGGGCTATTTTCCACGAAAACTTTTACAGCCTCGAGCCGCTCCCCAATTCGCGCGGGAGAAAGCAAAGGACGGAGGAGCCACAGGCGTAGCGTGCGCGCGCCCATCAGGCTTTGGGTTTCATCAATCACGGAAAAAAGCGTGGGATTTTGGCGGTTTTCCGATACGCCTAATGCGGGACGGGTCAGTTCCAAATTTCTCTGGGTGACCGCGTCCAGCACCATAAATTCTTCGGAAGAATAATATTGCGGTCTGCGCAGATGCTCCAAATTTCTATGCAAATGATCTTCCAGGTATTCAAGAATGGCTCCGGCCGTAGTGATGGCAAGCGGAGACTCGCTCAGCCCCAAACCATCCAGAGAGCCTAGGCGGAAAACAGCTTGAATTTTCTCCCGAGCGCGGGCGAGATCGAAGCGGCGGGTTTCATACACATGAAATGAAGGACGGAATTCCCGGGAGAGAAACTGCCCCATCTCCGAATCTAGAGGAATGGATTCGGGCACAATGCATTCTGCCGGATGTATGCGCACGAGCTCGCTTGTAACATCCTCGGGAGAATCTACTTCCGTAACTTTAAATTCCCCCGTTCCTAAATCCAAATAGGCCAGGCCGAAACGCCGGCCGTCTTTTGAAAATAAAGCGGTTAAATAGCGCGCGGCCTGGGCCGATGGCAAATTTTCTTCCTCTTCTTCCACATACGTGCCCTGGCTGATGATTCGTGTGACTTCGCGTTTGACGATTCCTTTGGCAAAACGCGCGTCTTCCATCTGTTCACAGATGGCTACTTTCAGGCCTTCTTCAATCAAGCGGCGGATGTAATTTTTTGAGGCATGGTAGGGCACGCCGCACATGGGCACGCGTCCGGCCTCGCCGCCTTCGCGGCCGGTGAGGGCAATCTCAAGAATGCGCGAGGCCAGCGCCGCATCCTCAAAAAACATTTCGTAGAAATCGCCCAAGCGGAAGAAAAGAACTGTATTGGGCGGCAAGGTTTTTTTCACCGCCAAATACTGCTCCATCATGGGGGTATGCTTCACATGATTCTCTCTTAGCTGTTAGATTATGGCTATTAGCTCATGGCTAAAAGCTAACAGCTACTTTTTCTTGAAAGCAGCGTTTCTTCTTCTTCGCCCTGCGCGCTGGCAATGCCGCGCTCCGAAGACTTCACAAAAGCGCTCAAGCGGGCCACGGCGGGTGAATGGAAATCCCGTTCCAGCGCTTCCAAGGCCTGGCTCACGTTCAAATGAGAACGGTAGAGAACTTTGTAGGCGCGCTTGATCTCATCGCGTTCTTCCGGTGTAAAGCCTCCGCGCCGCAAACCCACCACATTCAGGCCCTGCACTACAGCCGGCCGTCCCCCGCACATCATGTAAGGCGGCACATCTTTATTGACGGCTGAAAGCGCGGAGATCATGGCGAAGCGGCCGATTTTTGTGAATTGATGCAGGCCCACAAATCCGGAGAGAAACGCGCTGTCTTCCACTTCGCAATAACCGGTGAGCGAGGCATTGTTCACCAAAATCACGTGACTCCCCACGTTGCAATTGTGTGCGATGTGCGCATAAGCCATGAAAAAATTGTGATCCCCAATGACGGTTACCGAACCTTCTTTTGTGCCGCGGTGAATGGTGACAAATTCACGAATCACGTTATGACTGCCGATTTGCGTAAACGATGTTTCGCCGTGATAGGCCACGTCCTGCGGCTCATGCCCCACCACGGCATGCATGTGAATCTGGTTATGGTCCCCCAAGGTTGTGCCGCGGGCGATATAGGCCCCTTGCAAAATCCGATTGTCGTTGCCGATCGTCACCTGTTCTTCAATGATGACATGTGGGCCGATTTCATTATTTTGGCCGAGCACAGCCCGGGGATGAATCATGGCTGAAGGGTGAATGGTTGACATCAGTCTATCTTTCTTACAATGAGAATGGAATTTTTCCCGCCGAAACCAAATGAGTTTTTCATGGCGATTTTGATTTTCGCCGGGCGGGCCTTATTCGGCACATAATCCAAATCGCATTCCGGATCCGGCACTTCATAATTGATGGTGGGCGGAAGAATTTGATCGTCCATAGCCAGGAGCGTAGCCACAAGCTCCACAGAGCCCGCGGCACCGATCAAATGCCCAATCATCGATTTGGTGGAGCTAATCGGCACTTTATACGCATGCGCGCCAAATACTTTTTTGATCACCATCGTTTCCGTTTTGTCATTCAGCGGCGTGGAGGTGCCGTGTGCATTGATGTAATCCACGTCCTGAGGCGCAATGCCCGCGTGCTCAAGCGCCAGGCGCATCGCGCGCGAGGCCTCTTCCCCGGAGGGGTCGGGGGCGGTCATATGATACGCATCGCATGTCATGCCGTGGCCCAGCACTTCGGCATAGATATGCGCGCCGCGGTTTTTAGCATGTATATATTCCTCCAGAACAAAAATTCCCGCGCCCTCGCCCAGCACAAACCCGTCGCGATCCAGATTGAAAGGACGCGAGGCGCGCTCCGGCTCCGCGTTGCGTGTTGACATGGCACGCGCCACGCAGAAAGAAGCAAAAATCGGCGCATACAGCGTTGCCTCCGCACCACCCATTAAAATAAAATCTAATTTTCCGCCCTGAATGGCTTCGCAAGCATAACCCACTGCATCGGAGGCTGAGGAACAAGCGGTAGAAAGAGAGAAACTTGGGCCTTTGAGCCCTAAGGCGATAGAAACTTGGCTGGTGCAGGCGTCGGGAAACGAAGCCAGGGCGGTGAAGGGGCTGATGCGCATAGGGCCGGAATCGAGAAACACTGCATGCTGATCCAGCAAATATCCGATACCGCTCATAGAAGTGCCGATAATAACGCCGGTGCGGCCAGCGTAGCCATTCGCCAATTCAATCTTGGCATCCTCGACCGCCATTTTGGCGGCGGCAATGGCAAAATGTGAAGTGCGGTCCATGCGCTTCACATTTTTTTTAAGGATCCACTCTTCCGGGCGAAAGTTTTTTACTTCGCCGGCTATTTTCGTGGGAAAAGGAGACGCGTCAAAGCGCTCAATGGCAGAAATGCCGGAACGGCCTTCTCGGATGGCGCTGCGAAAGGCTTCTTTTCCGATTCCGTTGGCTGCAATCACGCCCAGCCCTGTAATGACTACGCGACGTTTCATAATTTTAGGAAGTGACTGTCACTTTAGTGACTGTCACTTTAGTCTTTCTTTAGTCTTTAAAGAGAAAGTGACAGTCACCAGAGGTGACAGTCACTGTTGCCTCTGTCTCCTAATATTTCGGCACGGACGGATCCACATCATCCGACCAAGCCGTGATACCTCCGGTGAGATTTCGAAGTCCGGAGAAACCTTGGGTCGCGAGAAAATCAATGGCGCGCTGACTGCGTCCGCCGGAGCGGCAGTGCACCACGATTTCCTCATGTTCATGCGCGCGGAGTTCTTCGAAACGGTTCGGCAGTTCGCCCAGCGGGATGAGCACAGAACCCGGAATTTTAGCGATGTTGTATTCAAACACCTCACGCACATCGACCAACAGAAATTTGTCTTTGCGATCCATTTTCTCTTTTAATTCTTTAGCTGAAATCACAGGCAATACCTCCTTGGCATTTGACGGCTCACGACCGACGACCGACGACGGTTTTGTGAGCCCACAAAATTCCTGATAATCAATCAGTTGCTTGATACTGGGATTGACTCCGCAAAGCGGACAGGCCGGGTCGCGCCTCAATTTTAATTGGCGGAATGTCATTTGAAGCGCGTCATAAATGAGCAGTCTTCCCACAAGGGATGCACCCTGGCCGGTAATAATTTTCACGGCTTCTGTGGCTTGAATCACGCCGATGATGCCCGGTAAAATTCCGAGTACCCCGCCTTCTGCGCAGCTGGGCACCATGCCGGGAGGAGGCGGTTCGGGGTACAGACAGCGGTAACAAGGGCCTTCGGGAAGCTGTCCGCCGAAGGCGGATCCGCCTCTGGCGGAAAACACGGTGGCTTGCCCGTCAAAACGAAAAATCGAACCGTAAATATTGGTTTTCCCCAGGAGATAACAAGCGTCATTGACTAAATAGCGCGTGGGAAAATTATCTGTTCCATCAATCACCATGTCGAAATTGCGGATAATGTCAAACGCATTTTCCGAGCTGATTTTCGTGGGAAACTTAATGACGCGCGTATCCGGATTCATGCCCTTGATGCGCCGTTCGGCGGAATCCAGTTTGGGTTTTCCGATTTCATCTTGCGTGTGCAAAATCTGGCGCTGGAGATTGGATAAATCCACGTTGTCAAAATCCACTAAACCCAGCGTGCCCACTCCGGCCGCGGATAAATACAGCGCCAAGGGCGAGCCCAGCCCGCCGGCCCCGATAATCAGCACTTTGGCGCGAAGCAACTTTTTTTGGCCCTCCATGCCGATTTCCGGCAAGATCAGATGACGGCTGTAGCGCGTAAGTTGTTCGGGCGTAAGCTCCAGTTGGGTTTGACAAGAGGACGGCGGTGTGGACGAAAAAGACATGCAGTTTCTCCTAAAAACAATGCGGGCGGGCTAAACGCCCGCCCCTTGAGTCAATCACCCGCTTTGGCGGGCCTTCCCAACTGAATCAAGACAGATTATTGACCGTCGTTGCCGATAGCTTCCACCGGACATTCAGCTTTTGCTTGTTCGCAAAGAACTTCTTCTTCCGGAGTGGCCGGCTGCTTTTTTACAAAAGAATAGCCGTTGTCGGAACGATCGAAGTTGTCGGGCGCAGTTTGACGGCACAAGTCACAGTCAATGCATTGAGAATCAACGAAGAACTTACCGGTAACAGACTCGGCAACTTTGTTTGCAAGTGTAGCCATAGAATCGAAATCCTCCTGGAGAAATAATTAGTGAAGAACGTAAGTGTTCAAGGTGGTTACTGTCATCGCCGCGCCTGCCAAAGGCGGGTCCGTCCTTCGGCGGAAAAGCGGAATAACAAGACGGGATTATGCTGGATTTTATGCCCTTTTTCAAGAATTAATACTGCATCCACCTATCTATTTTTCCGTCATAATTTGAATCTTTTTCGGCTGAGACAATCTTGCCTTTTTCCACTTTTGCCAGCTCATCTATTTTCCCGTCGGAGTTCGTATCCGCCTCAATACGCACGAGTTCGGCAGATTCGTAGTATTCCCACCGATCCGGTTTCCCGTCGCCATTGGTATCCACAGCCACTTGCTTGGCAGCCGGCGCCGCTTCCGGCACCGGAGCAGCGGGCTTGCCCGCAAGGGAAATTCCGGATAATCCAAATATGAAAACGAATAGAACCATTATGCTTCCTAGCAATCGTTGATTCATGGCGCTTCCTCCTTGTTCCACTTGGTTATTCCCGGTAAAAGCCTGTTTTAAAAATTTCTTCTTCCTGATACAACTTTCGGGCCCCCTCAAAAAAGTCGGGACTCACTTTGGGTTCTACGGCCGAAATATTTTTAAGCACCTGAGAAACTGTTTTAGCGCCCGGGATCACGGTAGAGACGGCCGGGTGCGACAGAATAAAAGCTAATGAGAAGTATATCGGATTTTGGGCGAAATCGGTAAATGCTTCTTTAAATAGTGCCGCTTTTTTAAGGTCAAGCGCGATTTTCTCCCGGGTCCAGCGCCGTCTATGATCATTTTTTGGAAATGCGCTGAGCGCATTATATTTCCCGCTCAGAAGCCCGCACTGAAGAGGCTCCCGGACAATCACACCGGTATTTTTTTCGCGGGCCAAGGGCAGAAATTCTTTTTCCACACGCTGGTCAATCAAATTGTAAATGCACTGAATCACGTCCGGCTCTTCAGTTTCTATCCACCGGATGCCTTGCCTGGCCGCATAAATAGAAATGCCGATAAAGCGGATTTTACCTTTTTGCTGCTCTGCGCGAAGCATGCCAATGAGCGGCTTATAATTTTGATTTTCGAGTAAGTCATCGGGCGGATTGTGAAGCTGATACAGGTCGATGTAATCGGTGCCAAGCCGCCGGAGGCTGGCCTCGATGGCAGTACGGATATAAGAGGGATCATAATTTTGCTTGCCAGCACCGGCGGAATAATCCCAACCGCCTTTGGTGGCCACAACAAATTCCGGCCTGCGGCCCTTGATGAGTTTTGCGATCAATTCTTCGCTTTTGCCCATACCGTAAATATCGGCTGTGTCAAAAAAATTGACCCCGTGCTCAAACGCGGTTTGAAGCGCCGCAAGCGATTCCGAGTCTGAAGTAGCGCCATAACTAGTGCCGCCAATCGCCCAAGACCCAAACCCCACTTCCGATACCCGAAGTCCGGTGCGGCCAAGAGTGCGATAAAACATCAATAAGCTCCGCCACGAGGGCCAATATAGGTAACAACTGAATCTTTGCAAAATGACCTAACGGCTTATACTATGAGGGATCTGGTGATTATTTGTCATTCCCGCGAAAGCGGGAATCCAGTGACTTTTTCATTACGCCAAAGGCAAAGTCGCTGGACCCCCGCTTTCGCGGGGGTGACAACATTAAGG
>JACQQR010000144.1 GCA_016206875.1 Candidatus Omnitrophota bacterium | reverse complement strand
GGGGTGCTTGGGAATCAAATTGAGTTTGGCCGCTAAATAAGTTCTGAGGGCGCCCAAAGAAACGCAGGCAGTGCGCCAATCCGACGCTACTAAAAATACGGCATCTCCGGAATTGACCCCAAGCTTGTGTCCCAACGCTTCCAAAACTTCTGGGCCCAAATGTTTGAGCACGGGAGATTCCCACTCGCCGCTCGCGCTTTTTTTCATCCAGACCAATCCTTGCGCGCCGAAACCTTTTACATATTCGGTCAGCTCGTCCATATCTTTCCGGGAAAACGCGGCCGCCCCGGGCACAGGTATGGCTTTGATGGAACCTTTTGCAGCCATCACATTTTGAAATACTTTAAACGCCGTCCCGGTGAAAAGGTCGCTTACCTCATGCAGTTCCAAGCCAAATCGCAGATCGGGTTTATCCGAGCCGTAACGGTTCATCGCCTCTTGATACGGCATGCGGCGAAACGGCTGCGCGAGTTCCCTATTCATTAATTGTTTAAAGACAGAGGCAATCAATCCCTCGATTAATTTTAAAATGTCCTCTTCATCCACAAAGGACATTTCCACGTCGATTTGCGTATGCTCAGGCTGGCGGTCCGCGCGCAGATCCTCATCGCGAAAACAACGGGCCAGTTGATAATAGCGGTCGATTCCCGCCACCATTAAAAGCTGCTTGAAAAGCTGGGGCGATTGCGGCAGCGCATAAAAATCACCTCTCGATAAGCGGCATGGAACCAGGTAATCGCGCGCGCCTTCCGGAGTACTGCGCGTAAGATACGGAGTTTCCACTTCGAGAAAACCCTGCGAATCAAAATAATTACGGGCCACGCGCGTCAATTGATAACGAAACGTAAGATGGTGCAGCATGCCGCGCCGGCGAATGTCAAGAAAACGGTATTTCAGCCGCACATCATCCGAAACAAAAGAATCGTCGGAAATTTCAAAAGGGGTTTGCTCAGCCGCATTCAAAATAGCAAGCTCTTCGGCCTCCACTTCAACGGCGCCTGTGGGAATCTTTGGATTTTCCGTGCCCGGAGGACGCTTCGACACCTTTCCTTTTATTTGAATCACGAATTCAGCCCGCAAACTTTCCGCTTGTTTGTGAAGTGACTGATTTTTTTGCGGATTGAATACAATCTGTGTCAAGCCGTAGCGATCGCGTAAATCAACAAAAATAAGCCCTCCATGATCGCGTCTTTTGGCTACCCAGCCGGCCAGAATCACTTCTTTTCCGGTGTCGACGGCAGTCAGTTCTCCAAGAGTTTGCGTGCGAAATTTGGTGGACAGAAAATCTTGCTTCATGCACTCGTCCTTTCGGTCAAATAGGCTTGTATATTCGAAACAGGCACCTGCTCTTGAATGCGCGCCTTCATTTGCTTGACGGCAATTTTGCCTTCCTTGAATTCATCTTCCCCTAAAATCAAGACAAACTCGGCGGACAGGCGATTGGCAATTTCCAAATGTTTCTTCAGCGGCTTGTCTTCCAAGCTGATTTCTTCCACTCGAAAATTCTCTTTACGCAGTTTTTCTTGAATCTGGAGCGCGGTTTTTTGCAAGGCTTCATTCGTGCCCAAAACACAAAAATAAACAAGCGGCGGGCGAAATATAACGGAATCGGATTTCTCAAAAGCTTTCTCGCCGTCTAAGGCGATCAAAAGCCTTTCTATCCCGCAGGCAAATCCCGAGGCACCCACTTCTTTGGATCCGCCCATTTCGGCAATCAGATTATCGTAACGGCCGCCGCCGCCTAAAGCATTTTGAGCGCCCAGCGCCTCGTGCGTAACTTCAAACACGGTGCGGTTGTAATAATCCAACCCGCGGACAATTTTGGGATCCACGGTAAAAGGAACACGGGCCGCGGACAAAAGAGATTGCACGCGGGTAAAATGGGTTTGGCACTCATCGCACAGATGTTCTGCCATTTTAGGAGCTTCTGCTACGGTGCTTCGGCAGGCCTCCCCTTTGCAATCCAAAATCCGAATCACGTTGGTTTCCAGCCGGCGGAGGCAATTCTCACACAATGCGGATTTTTTTTGTTCCAGATACTCTTTTAAAATTTGACGGAACTTGGGACGACAGGTTTCCGGACAGCCCACTGAATTGATTTTGATCGTGTACTGATGAATGCCCAGCTCTTCCAAAAGCATCACCAAAAGTTTCAGAAGAAGCACATCTTCTTCGGCGGATTTTCCTCCGATCAGCTCGGCGCCTAACTGATGGAATTGGCGGAAACGGCCGGCCTGAGGGCGCTCGGCACGAAAACTGGGACCAATATAAAAAAGCTTCCCATTCTTTAACTGATGCTCCACATAAGCACGCGCCACAGATGCTGTGACCTCGGGCCGCATCACCACTTGGCGGCCGCCGCGATCTTCAAACGCAAACATCTCTTTTTGAACAATGTCGGTTTCTCCGCCGATTGAGCGTTGAAACAGTTCCAAATTTTCCAGGATGGGGGTTCGAATTTCTTGGAAGTTAAACCGGTGGAAGACGCTGCGCGCAACGCGTTCGACAAATTGCCATTTCCATATCTGGTCAGGCAATAAGTCGGGCATGCCCTTCAATGCTTGATACTTCAACAGGACGCTCCTTCTTAG
>JACQQR010000159.1 GCA_016206875.1 Candidatus Omnitrophota bacterium | reverse complement strand
GCTAAACCCTCACCCTTAATCCCTCTCCCTTTCTCGCCTTCGGCGGAAGGGAGAGGGGCAGCTGAACGGTTACCATTCCAATCGAAAAAAAAGGAAGTACGATGAGATTCGCGATTCTTCGAGTTGTATTGATACTATTCGCCGTTCAATCGACGGGTTGTGCCGCTTTTTCCTTGATTCACAGGCCTCCCCAGATGTTTCAAGAGACCTACTCTGCCCAAACCCATGACAAATGGACGCTTACGCTGCACCGGTTCTATCAAAAAGGCGCCGTAAAATACAAAAATCCGGTGATTCTCTGCCACGGCATGGGATACAACGCCTATTTCTGGGATATTGAAAAAAAGCGCAGTTTTGCCAAATATCTGGCCTCCGGCGGGTTTGATGTGTGGACCGTTTCACTGCGCGGCGCGGGGCGCAGCAGTAAAACCGGATGGATGTTTTTTCGAGAATTATTGAGTTTCCGTCCGGATGATTTGAGCAATATGAGCTTGGACGGAAATAAATTGAATTGGACGATCGATGACCACATTCAGCAGGACGTGCCCGCTATTATTGGGAAAGTGAAGGAAATCACGGGAGCGGATCAAGTAGATTGGGTGGGGCACTCGATGGGAGGGTTGATTATTCTCGCATACCTGGAACATGCTCAGAATCCCGGAGAGGTGGGGAGTATCGTCACTATTGCCTCAGGCGTAGTGCATTTCAAGCCGCACAATGCGGCGCTTAATTTTATTGAGAAAAGGAAGTTGGTGATTGATTTTGGTTTGCTGATCAATCAAAAAAATATGACCAAGGCGTATGTGCTGTTTGGGGGGAGGCTGAAGGACCCGTTTGCCGATTTGTTCTATCACAGAAAAAATGTTGAATCCCAGACCATAGCTAATCTGTATAATTATGTAGCCGAAAATATTTCGCCCGGTGTTATGAATCAATTTATTTTGATGCTGCGCCAGCAATATTTCTTGTCTGCGGATGGGAAAACTAATTATTCTGAAGAATTGGAGAAGGTCAGGCATCCCATCCTGTTTGTCTCGGGAAGGGTAGACAATCTTTCTGATCCGGAAAGCGTGCGTTATGGATACCGGAAGGTAGGCTCGAGGGATAAGACATATTTGGAACTTTCCGCATTTAACGGAATGAAAATGGATTATGGGCACGATGATTTAATCATAGGAAAGTATGCCCAAAAAGAAGTCTATCCTCAAATCTATAATTGGCTCCTCATGCGGGCCAATCCAAAATAAAACAGTACACGGTTGATAATCGATAGTGGATAGAGAAAAGCATTTGTTTTCACTGCCCACTATCTACTATCTATTATCTACTATCTACTACCCACTGCCCTAGAGGGCGAGTAGCTCAGTTGGTTAGAGCGCTACGTTCACATCGTAGAAGTCACAGGTTCGAGTCCTGTCTCGCCCACCATTTTTTATTGTGGATAAATTTTTGATAGAATGCCTTCTGCAAATCAATTCACATTAAAATGTCAACATGAAGACGAAAATGAAAAAATTAGCTAAGTTAATCGGTAATTCTGAATCCATAACGGTGGAGTGGAAGCCGTCGCTTTCGCAAAGCAATGAAATCGTTGAAAGCGTGACCGCCTTTGCAAATGCCGAAGGAGGGAGTCTCTTTATCGGTATTTCAAAGAATGGGGAGCCGATGGGAGTTTCCATCGGTAAAGACACGATTGAGAATTTAACGAACCGCATCGCCCAGCATACCGAACCGAAGATGCACCCACGAATTAATGTCATAAACGTTCAAGACAAAGAAATCATCGCGATTCATGTCAAAGAATCTCATGAGAAACCTGTGCTTGCTGGCGGCAAGCCGTACATTCGAGTTGGAAAATCCACACGACAGATGGGTAAGGAAGAGTATGAAAGCCGTATTCTGGATAAGCATAAGGAGAAATTGAGGTTCGATGCCCAGATTTGTGAAGAGGCGCGGATAAAGGATATTCGTCCTGGTTTGGTAAAAGAATTTATTGTCAAAGCGAAACAGGAAAGAGGTTTGGATATTCCTGAAAGCACTTCGGTTGAAGAAGTTCTGATGCGTCTAAAACTGATGAAGAGCAAAAAACTTACTAATGCAGCTATTTTGCTATTTGGCGAGCCTGAAGATTTTTTCCCCCAATGCGAGATTAAATGTGTCCGGTTCAAAGGGCTGGATGTAACCGGAGAAATGATCGACCTTAAGCCGATTAACGGCACGGTCATTCATCAATTACGGGATGCTGAAAAGTTTATCTTTGATCATATTGCCATGGCGGCCTGGATAGAATCCGGAAAGCTGGAGCGACAGGAAAAATGGGAATATCCGCCCAAAGCGATTCGGGAAGCGCTGGCCAATGCGATTGCGCACCGGGATTATTGGTCTACAGCTAAAGTTCAAGTACGAATTTTTGATGACCGGATCGAGTTTTGGAATCCTGGGAAATTACCACATGGCTGGACGGTTCAGATGCTGAAGAAAAAACATTCTTCTCTTCCGCCTAATCCTTTGATTGCAAAACAATTTTTCTGGCTCAAATATGTTGAAGAGGTGGGTACCGGAACGAACAAGATCATTCAATGGTGCCGGGAATGGGGATTGCCTGCTCCGGCGTTTGAATACATCGCATCCAGTTTAGTAGTGACTTTAAAAAAAGCTGTTTCTGTTAAGGAGATTGCCGGGACCAAGCCGGGACCAAGCCGGGACCAAGTCGGGACCAAGTCGGGACTAAGCTCTGATGATATTCAAAAAATACTAATTTTTTGTAACACGCCCAAAAAGCTTGTGGAAATTATGGGTGAAATGAATCTGAGCAGTAGAACGAAATTCAGGAAAAAATATATTAATCCTCTTTTGCAGAAAAAATTATTGGAAATGTCCAACCCTCAGAAGCCAAATAGTGCAACTCAAAAATATGCAACTTCTTTATTGGGGCGTGAATTAATCCGGTAAATGCGGTCACCAAACATAATGAAGCAAATACCAGCGAATTGGTTGAACATCTTGGCATCAGCAGAACAGCCGTCCAAAATAATATTAAAAGAATGCCCAAGGTAGTGAAATGGACGGCTAAATCTATGCAAGACCCTCATGGTAAATACGTCTTAAAACAATAACTGGGTAGGTTGGCAGTAGGTTGGCAGTGCGGGGAATGCCCAACGGGAAAGAATAAGATCAGAGTCCGATTAATAGGATCACCAAATTATAATATGATCCTATTAAAACTTGGAATGGGTGTAGACCCTTTTGCCTCTACACGAATCAATACCTTTAAAAAATCGCTTGCCGGAGGGATTATGAGAATGCCAAATTTTGTTTTGAAGTTGGTAGTCTATCTTGTTGTAGCGGTTTTTTCTTTTAATCAAATTATTTTTGCTCAGGCTGTGTCTGGTAATTCAGGATCTCCGAGTCGTGGCCAAACACCCGTTCAGTCGGCTAATGCGTTCAGTACGCAAAATACGCAAAGTGGGACAGTGAACAGCCCTTCCTGGTCCATTCAAAATCCGTCTACTACCCAAACATTTTTGTCTCAGAATTCTCCCCTTGTGCCCTCCCAGGCATCTTTGACCCCGGCCACGCTCTCAAAAAGTACCGATCAGAATAATGATCGATACTCCAGCCTTCCGGCGACCGGCATGCTTTCGGTGATATCTGAGCCTGGTTCGGCCGAGACTAAAATCAAAAAGCGTTCTCAGAACCGGATTTCAGTGGACTATTCCGTAGACAAAAACACGGCCAGTGCAAAAACTGGATTTGAAATTATTTATGATAATCCAGATACCTTGCTTGTCGAATACGCTAATTGGGCAGCCACAGGAACTATCCGGTTGGGCATTGAGGCGCATGAATCCATGAATGTTTATTTTGAAGTAGAAGATACATTTGGAAATAGGGGTTCAGTTTATTTAGCGCGCCAGCATGCAGATTCTAACCAGGAAATTATGTACGACATTAATTTGTCGCTTATTCCTGCTTCGGTTGATTTAGAGCGTGTCCGAAAAGTAAGTTTGGCCGGAATGTCGGCCGCTGGATCTGAGGGCCGGGGCCAAATTGAGGTGAGGCTAGGAGGCTTAGCCTTAATGCCTGTGGCTCTTTCTACTTATCGCAATTTCAATTCAAGGAAGATACGTCCAGGGAAATATTTTCATTCGGATATGGTGGGAGCGTTTACGGGGCCGGCGGCCGGATATACATTAGCGTTGGATAAGCGTGAAAGTTCACGCAATGCTGTTTTAACGGTCACCGGTAGCAACTCAGCAGTTGTTTCGTTCCGTTCCAGTGGAAGCGGAAGAAAAGAAGCCGGGCTGTTGTGGAACTATGATAATCCCGCTACTCGTACGGTGGAATCGGCCAATTTTTCGGCAAATGATACGCTGATGTTTGCTTTGGATGGAAAATTAAATAAAGCAGAGCTTCAAATAAAAGATAAGAGGGGAAGGGAGTTGAGCGTATCGTTTCAAGATGTTTCCAACGGTCAATACTCTTTTTATCAACTGGATATTTCTGAACTGTCCAGAAAGATCAATTTGTCCGAGATCCTTGAGATCCGGCTATTTCTGGTTACGCAATCTGCGAGAAGAGGGCGCAATATTGGCCCCATTAAAATTCTTTTTGGATTTTTCGCCGAAGATCATACGCCGCCGGTTGTCACGCAGGCATCTTCTGATATTTCCGCAGCGGCCAATTACCTTTTGCAGTTGAATGTGGACGGGAAAAATTATTCCGAAACCGTTGCTTTATTGCAGGAAGGAGCCAATATTATTGAGCGGCAATTTGCGGATCCCTTTGGTAATTGGACCGTATGGCAGGATACCGTAGTTCGGGACACGACGCCTCCAATAGGCTCGGTCGCAATTAATTCAGGAAACGATTACACAATTTCACGCGATATTAATCTGACATTAACGGCCCAGGATGCGCTATCCGATGTAGACGCGATGCGTTTTTCTTTCGACGGCATTTATTGGACGGCGTGGGAGGCGTTTCAAACCTCGAAGCAGCTGATGCTTTCTTCTGCCGACGGTACAAAAGAGATTTGGTATGAAGTTAGGGATCACTTCGGCCATTCCGCAATTTTTTCCGCTTCAATTGTTTTGGACACTGTACCTCCCGATATTCAAATTCTTTCATCAGGCGTACCAACCAATCGTTCAAACTACACAGTGGAATATGCGGTCGATGGGGTGGTGAAGACTACAACTCGGACGCTAGTGGAGGGTTTGAACACTGTTATTGTGGCAGAATCTGATCCAGCGGGGAATCGAGGGATGGCGAGTTTTGATGTCACTCTGGACACTCAGCCGCCTGTGGGAACCATAGTGATTAATGAGAATGCAGCATATGCCACCAATCCAATTATTACGTTAGATGTAACCAGTCAAGACAACACGTCGGGAGTCAGACGCATTCGTTTTTCCAGGGACGGTGGTGTTACGT
>JACQQR010000149.1 GCA_016206875.1 Candidatus Omnitrophota bacterium | reverse complement strand
CGCCATAAGTGGCGCGCAAGGTAGATACCAGGTAGGCCAGCGTGCCGCTAAATCCGCTAACATCGCTTCCGCCGGAGAGAAAATAACCGATGGTGGCCGACCGTGAAGAACGAATGGTTTCGTTGGATACTTTCACGTCTTTTAGTTTTTGGTCTATGCCTTCTTCCGTGGCCAACTGCTCTTGGATGGCATCGAGCCCGGCCTGCGTGCCGAAATAGCGGAGAAACACAAGCTGGGTGTGCGCAGAAACATAAGGATCGGATTGCTGAAGCCGCGGCGCAATGGCATTGCCCGCCATCACTTTGATTTCAGGGATTTCCACCACAATGAGGTCTAAGTCATTCAGGATGTCTGTCTTAAGCAAGTTTTTCCAATTTTCATCGTCTTTTAATTGCCCGTGGAGATAGGGGCTGATTTTCTCCAACGTTTTATTTTTATTCGCCGCGGAGGCCTTGGCTAATTGCTCGCGCGCCTCGGGAGCCAGCGCACGCGCCAGGCGCCTTAGGTGCTCTTTGTTTTTCTCACCGATAGATTGCAATTTGTTTGAAAGTTCTTTAGCGCGGCGCGCCAGTGTTTCATTGTCAGCCTCCGTCTCGGAGAGCTCACGCACGCGAATATCAAAATATACGCCGATATCCCGGCCTTCAAATTGCTTCAGTGCCTTAGCCCGTCCCACAAGCGAAGCCCGGATTTGTTTCACATCTTCATGCAAGGCCTCCGCCTGCTCGTCTTTTGCGCGAAGCATGTCCGGATCCAATCGAATGCCTTGCTCACGGGCCAACTCTTGCAGTTGCGCGATTAAACCGGTTTTTGTGTTTTGAAACTCTGCCGATTCTAGGTTGATGCGCGCATCTAAAATCACGCCTCTCCGGCCGCCGGCTTCATATTCCGCCCAGGTTTTCTCCGTAACCTCTTTGCGGGTTCTTTCTTCATCTTCATAATCCCACACGCGCAGCACCAGGAGATTGCGCTCAAAAGCCAGGCGCGCAATTCCGTCCAGTTCTTTTACTTTCTTTTTGCGACGCTCTCCGGTCGTTTCGTCCACAATGTCAATGCCTGTTTCCATTTCTCCGATGGCCCTGTCCACCAAGCCGGATCGTTTTTGATGCTCTTCACGAAGCGCCTCATCCCCGGCCTGCCCCGCAGACTGCACGCCCGGCTCAAAGGGCGATGTGTCGGCCTCATCCAGCACGGCGCGATTATTTTTGTACATAATGTTGAACAGCTCTTCTACATTTTTCTGCGACTCCTCTTCCTGGGCCTTGCGCTTCTGGAATGCGGCCTCTGTCTCATCATCTTTCTTCTCAATCGGCCCCGGGCGCAGTCCCAGAAAATCCACGGCCTTGCCTTCGGCAAGAATCACCGGCGCGCGTCTTAAGCCATCGAGGCGTTCTTTTACTTTCTTCGGATCTCCGGCGCGCACTTCATTCAAAATATCTTCATTGAAAATTTCCGGATGAATGCCCAGCGCTTCATAAATGCTCTTCAGTTCCGGACTGTTTACGGTTTGATCAAACAAAACGGAGTTGGGAAGAATAAACACAAAATGGTAGCCCGGAACGCGGCCCAAAAGCTCACGGGCCTTCGCGGCGGTTTGCTGCTGCGAGGTGGCACGGGCGAAATCTTCCGTTTCCACCTCTGGCGCCAGGCTCATCATGGCATGCATCACCGAGGCCATGTTGAAAATGCTGGTGGTTTTACCGACACCGGTGCGGATGCGGTAAAACGTTTTATCGCGGAACACAAGATTCGCCGCCTGGACGGCATGATTGACGCCCAAGCGGTAACCGAGATAACGGCGATCGCTTTCTTTTTTGCCATGATGCTTGCTATGCATGACAAAGGCGTCTTGCACGTCATTAAAAAGCCGGGCCAGCGTCTCGGATTTTTCATCTCCGGAAAATCCTCTGGCCACATAACGCTGGCCGACGAAACCCGAAGGAGCCGGTTCCAGATACAGGCGGAAAGGCAGTTGGTCTCCCCCTTGGTCGACGACATAATACAGTTTCAGTTCTTCGTCGTATTGATGCCCCTTGAGCGACTCGTTGACTTCATAATCCAGGAAAATATTCTCATACTTGTCATATAT
>JACQQR010000151.1 GCA_016206875.1 Candidatus Omnitrophota bacterium | reverse complement strand
TGTTTTCCGGCACCTGGCTGTTTCATTCGGATATCGTTCACAACTGAGAGCACAGGCTCTCACCCCGGGCATGATCCGGGGTTAAAAAAATAGTAACCGTTCAGATGCCCCTCTCCCTTCCGCCGAAGCGAGAAAGGGAAAGGGATTAAGGGTGAGGGTTTAGCCGGCGGCCACACCCTCACCCCGGCGCTTCGCGTCCGGCCCTCTCCCTCTGCTTCGCGATGGCGAGGGGCATCTGAACGGTTGCTATTTTTTTAACCCCGGATCGTGCCCGGGGTGAGAGCCTGCGCTCTCAGTTGTGAACAATATCCGAATGAAACAGCCAGGTGCCGGAAAACAGTCCCACAATAAATACGGCCGCGATAATTAAAATCAAGTAAATCGTTTTTTTCTCGGACATCAGATGCATAAAAAAGCCGGCCACAAGCGAGCCTTTGATGATGGCAATACAGAGGGCCAGCGTTACGGCTTGTCCCAGCGAAAGATGCAGGTATGAGGCCGCCACGGTGACAAGGGTGAGCACCATGAGGGCCGCAAACACGCTGATATAAATGCGCACGTGTTTTTGGATGTGCTTCTGGACTTCTTCAAATGAATGATGTTCCTCACCGCTGGGGTGCGTGTGTTCGTGGTCACTACTCATAGACTTCTCCTTAACGGAATCGTGTTATAAGAGATACAGTACGGGAAATAGGAAAATCCAAACCAAATCCACAAAATGCCAAAAAAGTCCCGAAACTTCTACCCGGTTGGTAAAACGCTGGGGATCCGTTTCCCACATCTTGCTCCCCGGGCCCCATAAATATGCGTTCACCACCATCCCGCCAATGACGTGAAGAGCGTGGAGGCCGGTGAGCGTAAAATAAATGGCCAAGTACACGCTTTCTTTGGGGAACATGTGATGATGAAATTTTGCGCCGTACTCAAAACTTTTGACTACCAGGAATACCAGGCCCAGCAGAATAGTAAGGCCCATATATAATTTAAATTTGCTGAAATTTTTGAGCACCAAGGATGCCCAGGCCATCACCATGGTAATAGAAGAAGTGATCAGCACGAGGGTATTCAACGTTCCCAAAGGAACATTCAAAATGGAAGAGCCGTGCGGCCAATCGGGTGAACCAACACGCAAAAGCACGTAGGAAGAAAACAAGGCTCCGAAGAGCATCACTTCCGAGGCCAGAAAAAGCCAAATGCCCAATTTGGCATTAAAAAGTCCGGTGTCCGGACGCGTTTTCACTGTATAAGGAATTTCCATACCGTTTTAAGCCTCCACAGGTTGGTTTTGAGGCGTGAAATCTTTTTTGGCGCCGCTCATGCTGTAGTCATACGGATTGTGATACACAATTGGCGGAACAACAAAGTTTCCGTGAGGCGGAGGAGTCGGCGTGGCCCACTCCAGCGTTGTGGCATCCCAAGGATTATCGGAGGCCTTTTTGCCTTTACACGCGCTCCAGAAGAGATTGATCAAAAATGGGATTTGAACGAGCGCCAGGCACCAAGCGGATACGGACATAAACACATTCCAATGGATGACGCCCTGCACGAATTCATACGAAGCGCCGCCGTCGTACCAGCGCCTGGAAACACCGGCCATGCCTTGAATAAACATGGGCAAGAAAATTCCGTTCATAAAAATCATTGAAAGCCAAAAATGAACTTTTCCAAGCCGCTCGCTCATCATTCTTCCGGTAACTTTCGGAAACCAATAATAAATACCGGCAAAAATGGCGAAGATGGTTCCCGGGGCAACGATGTAATGGAAGTGCCCAATTACATAGTAAGTATCGTGTAATGGAATATCCGTGGCGTTAAACGCCAAGGGAATGCCGGTGAGCCCGCCTATTCCGAACATCGGCAGGAATCCGAGCGCAAACAGCATGGGTGTGGTGAAGCGAATGGACCCGCCCCAAAGGGAGATAAAGAGCGCGGTTAAAATAATCACCGAGGGCACGGAAATTAAAATCGTTGTGGTTTGGAAAAATGCGCTCACTTTGGTGCCCATTCCGGTGAGGTACATATGATGCGCCCAAACGATGAAGGAAAGAAAACCGATGGTCAACGCCGAAAACACAAGAGATTTGTAACCGGTAATCGGTTTTCTCGTGTTGTTGGCAATGATTTCGGTGACGATGCCCATGGCGGGTAAAATAAGCACATACACTTCCGGATGACCCAGAAACCAAAATAAATGCTGCCAAAGAATGGGCGTTCCGCCTCCGCTCACTTCCAAAACTTTTCCGCTCACCACCAATCCCGAGGGCAAAAAGAAACTGGTGTGCGCCAGTCTATCCATAAGCTGCATCACGCCCGCGGCCTCAAGAGGCGGAAATGCCAGAAGCAGCAAGAACGCCGTGACCAATTGAGCCCAAACAAAAAATGGCAGGCGAAACCAAGTCATGCCTTTGGTTCTCAGTTGAACGATGGTTGCGATGAAATTAATGGCGCCCAGAAGAGAGGAAGTGATGAGACATACCATGCCGATCAGCCACCAGGTTTGACCCTCTGTAGCAATATCGGCCAAAGGGGAATATGAAGTCCAGCCTGAATTGGCTGCCCCGCCCGGAACAAAAAAGCTGTAACACATCACCACGCCGCCCGTAAAGTAGGCCCAATAGCTTGCCGCGTTGACTTTCGGAAAGCACATGTCGGGCGCTCCAATTTGCAGCGGCACAATATAATTTCCGAATGCGCCGAACACCAAAGGCACTATGGCTAAAAACACCATAATCGTGCCGTGCATGGCGCCCAAGGAATTGTAGAATTCCGGCAGCATAATGCCTCCGGGCATATTGGCATCCCCGAACCAAGTACCGATTACGGGAAGCGGCTGGCCCGGATAAGCGAGCTGCCAGCGCATGAGCATCATCAGGCAAAAACCAAAAAAGAGGAAGAACGAGGCGGTGATTCCGTATTGAAGGCCAATGATTTTATGATCGGTGGAAAAAATATATTTGCGCCAAAAAGGTAAGTCGTGCGCACTCGATTTAGGGAATGGATGCGCGCTGTGCGTCGCCATATGGATTCCTTGCCTCCGTGCAGGAAAAAGATGAGTAGAAAAGCAAAACGAATTCGCAAAGAGCGAATGGTATCAATAAGCAAGTGAATATGTCAATAGCTCTCGCTCTCCGGGTGCATATCATGGTAGTATTTTGCCAAGGTTTTTATGGACGTCCTCTTGCTTTCCCGCATTCAATTTGCGTTTACGATTGCCTTTCATTATATCTACCCGCCGCTGAGCATCGGCTTGAGCGTGATTTTGGTGGCGCTTGAGGCGATGTTTTTAGCCACGAAAAATCCCGTGTATCAAATCCTTTCCAAATTTTGGACAAAGATTTTTGCGCTTACGTTTGCTATCGGTGTGGCCACCGGCATTGTGATGGAATTTGAATTCGGTACCAACTGGGCCGTGTATTCCAAATATGTGGGCGACGTGTTTGGCAGTGCACTGGCAGCCGAAGGCATTTTTGCCTTTTTTCTGGAATCAGGATTTTTGGCCGTGCTGGTGTTCGGCTGGGATAAGGTGAGTAAGGAGATGCATTTTTTTGCCGCATTGATGGTGTGTTTGGGCGCTCACTTCAGTGCCGTGTGGATTGTGGTGGCCAATTCCTGGCAGCAAACTCCGGCCGGCTTTCATATTGTAGGCGAAGGCATGCACGCGCGAGCGGAAATCACGGATTTCTGGGCCATGGTTTTTAATCCTTCCTCAATGGATCGACTGAGCCATACCTTGATGGGATGTTGGCAGGCAGGCGCATTTTTCGTGCTGAGTGTAGGCGCTTACTATTTATTGAAAAATAAGCATGTCCAGTTCGCGAAAATTTCGATGAAGGTGGGATTGGCGCTGGCCGTGGTTGCTTCCATATTGCAACTCGTGACCGGACACCAAAGCGCTGTGGGCGTAAGCCGCAACCAGCCGGCAAAGTTGGCGGCCTTTGAAGGCCACTACGAAACCGGTCCCGCCGCTCTTCATCTATTCGGATGGGTGGATGAGCAAAAAGAGAACGTGCGATGGGGAGTTGGAATTCCGGGCCTACTCAGTATGCTGGTGCACGGAAACCCGAGTGAGCCGGTAACCGGCCTAAATGAGTTTGAAAAAAGGGACAGGCCTCCGGCCAATTTTGTGTTTCAAACATTTCACGGCATGATAGCGATTGGCATAGGATTAATTTTGCTGAGTCTCACCGGTTTATTTTTCTGGCGGCGAGGCACACTGTTTAGCCATCGAGGGATACTGAAAATTTTTGTGCTGTCTGTGCTGGGCCCGCAAATTGCCAATCAGCTTGGGTGGTTTTCGGCAGAAGTGGGGCGTCAGCCGTGGGTGGTGTATCAACTTTTGCGCACCTCAGAAGGGTTGACAAAGTCGCTCGTAGAAAGCCAGGTTTGGTTTTCGCTGATTTTATTCTCCGTGATTTATGTGATGCTATTTATTTTATTCCTCTTCTTACTGGACCAAAACATCAAGCAGGGCCCGGCGGAAGAAGAGCAGATTGAAGAGCGGCATTATGCGTAAGATTTTTCCCCTCTCCCTCTTGTGAGGGAGAGGGATAAAGGGTGAGGGTGGCGTCGCAAGCAGAACCCTCACCCGCGAGACCCTCTCCCTTTGAAAGGGAGAGGGGGAAAGACTTTTTATATGCTCCCGAACATTCAACCTGACCTGAATTTAATTTGGTTCATCGGCGTCGGCATTTTGTTCACCGGCTACGCCATTTTAGACGGGTTTGACTTGGGCGTCGGTGCGCTTCATCTGCTCACCAAAACAGATGAAGAGCGGCGGTTGATGATCAATTCCATTGGCCCGGTGTGGGACGGTAATGAAGTGTGGCTGGTGACGGGCGGAGGCGCGCTCTTTGCCGCGTTTCCGGTTGTGTACGCGGCCGTGTTCTCCGGATTTTATACGGCGTTTTACCTCCTGCTTTTCGCGCTTATTTTCCGGGCCATTGCCATTGAATTTCGAAGCAAACAACCCATGAAATGGTGGAGAAATTTATGGGACGCAAGTTTCAGCGTAAGTAGTATTTTTTCCAGCTTTTTGATCGGCATTGTGCTGGCCAATATCGCCTGGGGTGTTCCGCTGAATGCCGAGCAGGAATATGCAGGAAACTTTTGGGGACTGTTTCATCCCTATTCGATTTTGGTCGGCCTATTGACGATCTCGCTTTTTATGATGCACGGGGCGATTTATGTGGTGATGAAAACGGAAGGGGATTTGCAGAAAAAAATCAGTTCGTGGATCAACAAAACAATTATTTTTTTCATCATCTGCTATGCCACCACCACGATGGCCACTTTGCTTTATCTTCCGCACATGACGCATTATTTCAAAGCGCATCCGTGGTTGTTCGGTTTGGCTTTCTTGAATATGCTGGCCATTGCCAATATTCCGCGTGAAATCACGCACGGCCATGAATTTCGTGCCTTCTTATCTTCTTGCGCGGCTGTGGTGATGCTGATGGCCATTTTTGGACTCGGCATGTTTCCCAATCTGGTGGTTTCCAATCCCCATGCCGAGTATAGTTTGACACTATATAATGCGGCCTCTTCGCAAAAAACACTTCGCATTATGCTTTATGTTGCCCTCCTGGGCCTTCCTTTAGTACTGGCATACACGGTCGCCGTGTACTGGATTTTCCGCGGTAAGGTGAAGCTGGATAAGTCGAGTTATTGATTGAATCCTTGCAAAATGAATTCTCTCTTTAATGTTGTCACCCCCGCGAAGGCGGGGGCCCAGCGACATTAAATTGCGCGGCAAAAGTCACTGGACCCCCGCTTTCGCGGGGGTGACAGAGCATGCACCCGAGGGAATGACATGAGGGAATGACAATCCTTGACAGACAGGTGGGTTGTGCTAAGATTCCATCTAATTCAGATTAAATCCGAATGGAGAGGGAGAGGGCATGAAAGAAAGCGCTAAACATTTTGAAGAATTGCTTAAGAAAAAAGGCCTGAAATTTACTTACGAGCGCCGGCAGATTTTCGAAGAGGTGGCAAAACTCAATGAGCATTTCGACGCCGACAGCCTCTACGAACGCTTCAAGAAAAAAGGCCTGCGAATTTCCCGCGATACCGTCTACCGCACCATTCCGCTTCTTCTCGAATCCAATGTCATTCAAAAGTCAGTGGGCGAAGGCAAGCGCGAATTTTTTGAGCGCACCAGCCGGCGCGGCCATCACGACCATATTTTATGCGTGCGCTGCGGGAAAATCATCGAGTTTACCTGCGACAAAATCGAACGGCTACAGGACGAGATTTGCAAAAAATATGATTTTCGGCTTACATTTCACGATCACCGGCTGTTCGGCTACTGCAAGAATTGCCAATAGGATCCCATGCACGAAGCAACCCTTTTCAGCACATTTTTAGTGGTCTTCCGGGAAGCCCTGGAAGCCAGCTTGATTGTGGGCATTATCCTCACCGTTTTGGCCAAATTAAAAGACACGCGTTATATTCCTCACGTGATTGTCTCGAGCCTGCTTGCGGTTTTTGCGAGCCTCGCCATCGGATTTCTCACTTTCAATTATTTCGCCTCAATAAAAGGCGACATCAAAACTTGGATTGAAGCCGTGGTTTCCGTGCTCGCCTCGGGGGTGCTTACCTACATGGTGGTTTGGATGGACTCGCAGGCCCGTAAAATCCGATCGGATATTGAACTGAAAATGGAAACGGCTCTGTCGCGAGAAGATCTTTTCATGATTTTGGCCATGCCGTTTTTAGCCGTGTTTCGCGAGGGCGCGGAGACTGTGCTGTTTCTATCGGCCATCGCCACACAAAGCGGTAGCTCGGTATCGTTTGCGGGCGCTTTGGGCGGGCTTACACTCGGCGTATTCATTGTGTGCGGCATTTTCGCCGGCGGAAAGAAAATTCCTCTACGCCCGCTTTTTAAAGTAAGCGGCATTCTGCTGGTGTTCATGGCCGCGGGGCTTTTGGCTTACGGCATTCACGAGTTTCATGAGCTGGGCGTGATTCCCGAAGGCATCAAAGAAGTGTGGAACATCAATCATATTGTAAGCGACAAAAAAGGCGTGGGCGTTTTCTTAAAAGCCCTTTTTGGATACAACGGAAATCCTTCGCTGGTGGAGGTATCGGCTTATTTGATTTATTTCGCCGGAATTGTGTGGTTTTTACGCAGCCGTAAGGCGGTGTCGGTCTAAAAGAGACAGTCCCTTTACAGGAACAGTCCCTTTTCCCAAACTTTCTGCTTTGAATTGATTTGCTGGTTTATCTTTCTGTTCCTTTTCAATATCCGACCATTGAATTCCCTCGTGAAAAAAAACTTCTACTTTCGCCGGCGCGTGAGTGAGTGAGATGGAACCATCAGTCATGGCATACACCACATGACCTCTTTGGCCGTCCCATTGAAAGACAGGGCCGCGAGGTTGAAATGGTCTAGGCTCTTGCTGAAGGGAAGGGTCTTGAAGCACATACCCATCCGGGATTTCCAGTGTCTCACCGGCGTGAACGCGCACTGTGGCATTGCGAAGCGTGACATTGCGCCCGAGCGCTAATCGGGCATTTCCTTCCAAAATAATAGTCACCGCGCCTTCAATCCTCAATCCATTTTTAGATTCAAACCGGGCCTGGTCCTCATCGCGCGGATGCATGTTTACTATAAAGCTTGAATGGGGAGTTACTTCGAGGCTGCCCAGCTCGAGATTGATTCCTGAAAGATATAATCGCGCGCCTTCCTCCAGAGAAATTTGTCCCAGATTGAGCATTTCTTTTCTCAGATAAAGCTGAAGGAGAGAAGAAAGCTCTAATCGTGAATCTTCTTTGGCAGACGGCGCAAAACCGAGGCTCCCCAGCAGTTGAAGATTCGAGCGAGTGACAGCCTGAACGGCGAATTCAAATCTTCCGTCGCGCGCACCGGGAGTGGAATCATGGGCCGGTTTGATGACTGCGTAATACCGGCTTCCGGGCACGTGAGCCGGAATGTGATAGGCATTCGGATTGGCGTGAATGCGCAGCACGGCCGACTCCGTTTTTCGTTGAATGACTTTGCCTTGCACAGGATCGATGACGGGCCGCCGGCCTGAATGATGCCTGAGGGATGCCACGGGGCCTGTGTATTCTCTGTCCAGCAGTGAAGGAAGGTGGAACATCCAGATATTTGTATTGACCAGATCAAAAGCGCTTACAAAATGGGCGGGATTGATCGGATACAACCGAGCCGTGAGTGTGTTGCGATTGTATAAAGCTGTTTCGATGGCGAAAATCAGGCGTTTTGGATTGCCGTAAGCAAAAATTCTGTAATCCGATTCTTTTGTGAGGGGTACCGGGAAAATTTTTTCTCCTCTCTCGAGGCGTTCCAAAATCTCTCCAAAGGGAGTGGCCCTCAAGTAATACGGATCCGTGGGACTTTCTTCCAGAATGTACATTTCAAACGGATTGTTGCGTTGCTGCAAAATTTCTTCAAAGCCGCCTGTATCATTGGGCCGAATATGATACAGGTAGGGAAAGAGCGACTCGGCAAAAGGTTTGCCGCCCACCAGAGTGCGGGGCTCAATCACCCTGGGCTCATGTTGAATGCTCACCAAATGGCCCATACGGCCCGTGGGCTCTCTTTCTCCATTGTGCATGAAAAGTCCCGTGGCAATTTCTTCTCCCGGCACACGGCCTTCTTTTTCCAGCCTCGCTACTTCGCTTACATGAAATCCAATCGTTCGAAGCGAGGGCATGGCCATGGGATTGTCGTTTTCCACGAAAAGCACGGTTTCAACGCCCGCCAAGAATTCGCGAATATCTTTGCGGCGCAAAATATGGGCCGTGGCATCGCCATCGCCGTAAGAGGATAGAAGAATTTGCCCGCCGGGGGAGACGTAATAATCGCCATTATCCGGATCCCATTGAGGGATGCTTCTTTGTTTGACGATGCGCACTTCCTCGGGCGCAATCAATCCAAAATATTTTCCGTCAATTAGGAAACTTTCGAGAAGCTGTTTGGTTTTGTGATGCGTAAAGGCGGTGGTCATGATGACTAACGGAATGCGTACACTGCCGCTCGGGAGGCCTTTTTCTTTTTCTACAAAGCGCTGCATGGCAAAAATTTGCTCCATTCTTCGTTCCAATAGCGTTTGGCTGAGTACCACATGAAATGAAAGCGCAGACTTGGGTTTATCGCTGTGGCGGGATTCCAGACGGGAGTGTTCTTCTAAGATGGCCAATTTACCTTGGGCAATAGCCTCAATAGCCAAATCGCGCAGGATTTTTTGTTTCTGGGCTTCGTCGCGTGGGAATTTTGCGCTTTCTTTAAGGTCAGTCCGGCCGGAAAGCGGAAGGGCAAGCGGCGGTTGAATTTCGCGCGGATTGAGCCCGAGGCGATCGGGTTTTTGGCGTTTCGCCTGAAACAGGGCCTCGGCTTCTGCCAGCATGGGGATCACTTCTTCCTCCAGCGATTTTAAAAATGCAGCTTTCCGGTAGCCGTCTTCCCATTGCAAAAACGTGTTCAGCAAATTTGCTTTTCCAAACGCGGCCAGCATCAAGACAGCATGCCTGCGCGCGGGACTCCAATTCACAAAAGGGTCCATCAAAATTTCAAACAAAGCCTCCCGGCCCATTTCTTCGGCCGATTCATGAGAAAATCCATGCCGCTGGAGCGCCCGGTGATAACGAGGCCGGCCCAATTCAAACAAAACGCGCCTGTAGCCGCTGTTGCGGTCCCGCTCGCCAATGCCCGGCACGAGTTCGTAAATATTCAAGGCCCGGTCCAGTTCGGCTTCAAAATTAAAATTGAGAAATCCCAGACTGCGCGCGGAGGAATTGGAAGAAGCCGAAAGAGAAAACAGGGGATTTTCGGGAAGAAAGGAAATATCGAGAGTTTTCCCCCTCTCCCTTCGGTGAAGGGAGAGGGTAGGGTGAGGGTTACGTTGAAACTGTTTGAGTTTTCGTTTCAAGACGGCAACAATGTGTTGGGTGCCTCTCGGCTCGGCGGGCGGTTCTCTAAAGCGCTCCCCGGCAGAAATAGGCTTAAGCGCCATGGTTTCGGACCGGAGCGCCTCGCGGCGGTATTTTTTATCATCGGGAATTTGGGTGAGGCGGGGTTGAATTACAACGTAATTATATCTGCGCGCTTCTGCCAGCTCCGCTAGCCCCTCCGTATGAAACCCTCCGGTGACCACGGCCGCCGACTTTTGTCCGGAGCTTTGAAAGTGTTCCGTAATTTTGTGCATAAACACGTTTTCGCGTTCGCAGGCCAGGAGGTAGAAGGAGTATGCAGCCCTCACCCCAGCCCTCTCCCGCTCCGCAGGAGAGGGAAAAACCTGCAGATTTTCCCCTCTCCCTTTCAAAGGGAGAGGGAAGGGTGAGGGTTCCAGTAAATCCCCCCACTGTTGCCGTGTCAGGCGAAGGGTGAGTACATCGCGAAACCGCGCCAAACGGCGGGGAATATGGGTTCCGCTATTGCGATAGGTCTGGCGAAAATATTTTTTCTCGAGTTGATACAGCGTTTCGTTTTCCAAGCCTAAAAAAGATAGTTTTGCGCCTTCCGGAAGGCGCATCAATTGTTCGGCGCCGGAGAGAAGACCGGTCTCGGCCAACTCGCGCGCTAACGCATTGTCAATAAACGGGTCGCCGGTGAAAGTGAGCGCGCGCCGGTCGAGCACGAGCGAAGCGCCTTCCACAAAAATCGTTTGAACATGTTGCTCTTCCGCCAGGTATTTCAAAATTTCGCAGATTTTTTCTTGCGCCTCAGGATGCGCGTGCGCGTCCTGAATTAAATAAAGAGTGGGGGCATTTTGAGATAAAAATTTTTGTGAAATGACTGAGCCCGAAACGGAAGTGGGTGAAGTGAGTGAAGTAGGCGAGGAAGAACTCGGAAAAACCGGGAGGGTAATAATGAAAGAAAACAAGCTAACCGCTGCCGCTACTTTGCCTGCGAGGATTTTCATAATCCCCCTTTCTCAAGGCTGCAAGACTCATTACCCTCAAGACCGATTTTTCAAGCAGACGCAGGCACAATTGTATTCCCGTACGGGAATAGTTCAATCATTATTTCGTAATGGAAATAGTCACTAAAGTGACTGTCACTATTTCCCAGGAGAAGCAGGAGAAGGTGACAGTCACTAAAGTGACAGTCACCTTCTTAT
>JACQQR010000150.1 GCA_016206875.1 Candidatus Omnitrophota bacterium | reverse complement strand
CCATTTATGAATACGACGCCCTCGGAAACCGCATCAGTAAAACCGTAAATGGCGTGCGTACGCAGTACCTAGTCAACATTGCCCAGGGCATTCCACAAGTCCTGGCCGAAATGGATTCCGCGGGCAATGTCACCAAAAGTTACGCCTATGGCATGGACCGTATTGCACAAACTTCCGCATCCGGTGACGCCGGATATTTCCTAAGTGACGGCCTCGGCTCTCATGTTGGGCTTTTGAATGCTTCGGGCAATGTTGAACAAAGTTATCAATATGACGCCTTCGGCAGTTCCCTGATGACCGACGACCGACGACTGACAACGTTTCTCTACACAGGCGAACAGCGCGACCCGGAGACCGGCCTCATCTACCTGCGCGCCCGCTACTACGACCCCGCGCTAGGCCGCTTCACCTCCCGCGATCCGCAGTATGTTGGAACTAATTCCGAAACGCAAAGTTACAATCCATTTATTTACGTTCAAAATGACCCCGTGAATTGGATAGATCCATTTGGCTTAGAAAGGTATAGAAAACAACGAGAATTAGATGAAAAACCATTTGATGGATTCTACGATTCAAACCCGGGAACCCAAAATCCCTTTCGGCATGACCAATTTTGGTGGGATAAAAAGGGACCGGATGGGGAAATTACCAATTTGGGTTATGGACCGAGAGGTATCTTTTCCGAATCAACAACTAGGAATTCTGAATATGTGACTCGAACTATTTATTATGACGACACGATTTTTGATAAAGCCATTGGAATAGTAAAACAACGAAACGAATGGAAAACCCCCGGCTCTTTTCCATCAGGTCCTTATATGCCATCTTGCCATGATTGTCAGGATTTTGCTGATGCGGTTGAGGAGTTATATGTCAGTATGAGAGGAAAATTAGAACATGTACAAGGTAAGCAAGACGAGACAAGAAAAAATTCAAATATTCCACCAGGAGGTGGTGGCGGAGGATCAAGCGGTTCGGGTCCTGGGTTTTCTTTGGGAGATTTTATTGATGGTATATTTTTGGGAAGACTGGAAGATTTTGTCGGCGGCATCTTTGACGGCATCGCTAGCCTTTTCCGCGGCGGCGTGTACATGGACAAAGCCCTCAACGTGATCGGTGAGAATATTAAAGACATCGAGGGTGTCAGTTATGATCCGGTCACGGGCCAAATCATTATGCTGAGCAAGAATGACGCCTCGGTTCCGGAAGTGCCCGTGGATTATTTTCTGGCGGCTCTCCGGGCCGTATTTGGTGAAGCGCAAACCGCGCCGGGCGTGTCCATTGATCCAGTATATGACGGGAATAATCAAATGCTTCCCAATCAGAATGTCCGGTTCCTCGGGGGTATTGAAAACACGGCTTTGGGTAAAGCCGTGTATGGAGCGGACCTTCTTATGAAGCTGATCGGTCTTGGTGTGGATAATACAACTGATGATAATATTCCTGAGAACGGACAAGACATTTCAGAAAGTTATATCTCCTCCCGTATTCCGGGTTTTAAAGACATATTTACTTTAAGTTCCGAAGTATCTGATCCAAATATTCTCACGCAGAATCTCCGACTTCGTTTCTGGTTTACGCCGAAGGAAATGAAACTGGTACGGAGCTCTGCCGGGGATGCATTCGTTTTCGATGAAAATTCCGTTGAACTAAAGACAGAAACCAGTTTTCTGGGCGGAGATGTAACGTCTGCCGATCCGCGCGCCATTGCCTTCGCACAATTCTTCAATGATCATTTCTCTGAGCTGGCTGCGCTGTATCCGGAATTTGCCGAGCTGGAAAAAGGCATGCGGGCAGTGGGACTTGCCAAGTTCATCAAAGACAATAATATTCCTGTAGACTTAAATTGGCTTTCCCAATCAACGTTTCCTGTGGTCACAACGCCTGCGACAACACCGACAGCAACCGCAGCCCGAACGATTGTCCATCAAGGTACATCGCAGACAATACCGTTAACGTTTGCCGGAGGCGTTACATACAATCTTTTTGAAGGTCAGAACTTTCAGTATCTGTTAGACAGCCAAAATCAAGCAGCAGGCTTAAGAGATGCGGCCCAAGGAGCCCGATCCAGTGACTTGGATAAGGAATGGCTGGTGGAACTGGGAGGCCAAGCGTATCAAGCCAAGGCGCTTTCGCTTTCTCCCACGAAAAAAGACGGAAGCTTTAGCTGGCAGAACTCCGATTTGGGTTACAGCACGCAGGGCAGTAACGGACTTGTCTTCCAGCGTTATTATGACAGCTTCCTAGCCCGTGAAAACACGCCGCTGGGTTATGGATGGCAAAACATCCCCTATCAACTGGATTTCCCTGTGGCGGACTCTGAGGAGTTGGTTCTTTCCGGCACCGATCAGGTTCAGATAACTGTTCCTCCAAAAATTCTTTTTATGAATTGGCCAGGACATCAATTATTGGAATTCGAGCCTTACGCACTTTTGACGGAGGGACGTGTGATTTATGCTCCGAAAGACGGAAAAGTGAAACGGGAATTTTTTATTCGGAATGCGGATGGAACCTATACCTGCACCACCGGCGGAAATCAGATCTATTTTAATGCCGAAGGAATATTAGAAAAAATAGAAGATCCGAATGGAAATCAAATTTCATATAACTATGACGCCCAGAAAAAGCTTTCTAGTATTAAAGATGAAACCTCCGGCCGCCAAATCAGTTTAAGTTATGACGGCCAAGGAAGGGTGGCACAGGCCTCGGGTCCAGATGGAAGAAGTGTTTCGTATGGTTACGACGCCAGTGGAAATCTCGGGAGTGTGACTCAGAGCTGGACAAGCCGCACTATCACATTCACTTACAATGCCGACCATCAATTGACAAGCGCTGTGGACTATTCTGGGAGACAGCTTTTCGAGAACAGTTTTGATGAAATCGGGCGGCTCCGGAGCCAAACAAATTTTCTGGGTATTCAGTCTCAATTTGCGCCGAATTTGTTGGAGCAAGAGACGGTTTACACCAATATGGTGACCGGATCGCAAAACACCCAAACCTATAACGAAAACTTCCAAGTGACATCTCAAACAAATACGCTGGGAGATACGGTTAGTTACACGTATGGAAGCAATAATCTTTTCGGTCCGCTGAGCGCGACAGATGCCAACGGCAATACCAGTTATTTTGCCTATGATGCGTTTGGAAATATAAGCGAAATCACGGATGCGCTGGGAAACAAAACGAAATATTATTACAACCGGGTGAACGGAAACAACAAACCCGTCTTTATTGAAAATCCGGACGGCCATGGGACGGGATATGTTTATGATTTGGAAGGGAATCTGACGGATGTTTATGAAGCAACGAGAATCTTAAATGTGCAGGCTAATGGAGATTTAGACCTGGAACTTACCAATTTACACACGCATCTGGAATATAACGCAAGCGGCCAATTGATTCGAGCAGTCAATCCTGTGGGAGATGAAATCCATTACGAATACGATGATGCGGGCCATATCATTAAAGTAACGGATGGTTTAGGAAATGAGATGAACACAAGTTACTTACAAAGAAACGGAATTGCCACAGGCCAGGCATCGCAAGTGACAGATGCGATGGGCCGTAGCATGCAATATATTTACGATCCCAATACTGATTTACTGACGCGTACGATTGACCCGTTTGCACTGACGCTTTATAGCTACGATAGCCGTGATCGGTTGACACAGGTGGAAGACGGCTTGGGCCGGCAAATGGGCTGGGCGTATAACAACCTGGATCAGCTCATTACGGCGGTGAATCGAGGCTGGGTGAGCGCAAACGATATTGCGGTCAATTATGGTTATGACACACTGGGTCGTCTGGCGACAATCGCAGGTCCGACGGGAGCCGTCACAGCTTTCGGCTACGATGTGTTGAACCGAACCCGGAGAATGGGTATTTCTGAAAACACCCCGTCCTACGGGATGCTGAATTCTCTCAACATAGAAAATATAGAAGAAGAGAAAGCCGGAGTTGTTTTCAATATCAATGCTGGCATCAATCAGGTAAAGGTGAAATATCGGGGAGAAGGAACGGCTGATTTCACGGAGCTTCTGTTGAATAATCCTTCGTCTGGAGAGCATCATGTTGATCTGGAGAATCTTGATGAGAACACCCAATACGAAGTAGAGCTTGAACTGACAGACAATCAAGGAAAAGTTTCGTATTCGCGCCAATATGATTTTAAGACCCGTCAAACAGCACCGCCCGAAATTCAAAGTATCTTTGCCGAGAATGTGACGGAGAATGCAGCCACTATTCGATTCGGAGTATCAAAGGAAGTGACAGTGGTGAATATAAAATATCACGTAATCGGGGAAGCGCGGGATCAGGTGATCCGCATGGAAGGAGCCCAGGAAGGATTCATTGATGTCGCGCTAGAGTCCCTTCGAAGCGGCCGGGATTATTCTGTGGAAGTGACAGTGACAGACCGCGGAGGAAGAACGGATGTGAAAACCCGGCAATTTAAGACGCTGGGAGAAATATCCGATGAGTTACCGTCGGCCTATATTCAGAGTGAGGCGATTTACGGGCATGTGATGCTCGCATATCCGACTCAAGCGTTTTTCTCCTTGGAAAACCCGAATGTGAGTGACCCGTTCGCTGAGGCATATGAATTGAGGATATGGGACGGCGAGGGAAATCTGGTGACGGGCTGGAGTTTTCTGCAGGTCACAAGCGCGCAGCTGGGAGGAAAGCTAGGGCGGATAGTGGGACTGACGGCGAACAAAGATTATGTTTACACACTCACGATGCAAAGCCGTTCGGACATACCCGTGATAGCTGGGGGATTTCATACGCCGGATGGCACGGACACTCAACTTCCAGACTTTACAAGCGGCCAGCATCATGCCCCAGACAGTGAGAACATCCTATTTGTGGTGAAATTCACGGAGAATTTGAGGATGCTCCAGCTCACGCTTACGGATAATGAGACAGGGGAAGTGAAAAAGTATTATTTCTTTAACTTAAGCGGGGAAGAGTTTCACGAGCTATTACTGGATCATTTAACAGCGGGTCATACGTATGGGGCGAAGCTCGCAGCCTTAGATTTAAGTGGGAATTATTTCGCGCCGCTGGATCTCACCCTGACAACCTCGACGCAAATGGCCGAAGACGAAACCCCGCCCCAAGTAACCGAGAGAACAATTCTCGAGAGAACATCCACCACCGCAACCGTGAAGCTCATCAGCAGTGAGCTGCTGCGCAAACTGAAGCTTCAGTACCGGGTAGCGGGAACCGAGGAGTGGTGGGAAGAGGCGGTGCTTGAGACAGCCTCTACCTTCCAGATACCGCTTACCACTCTCGGGGCTGGAACCTCGTACGAATATCGCTACATCCTGGAAGACTTGAGTGGCAATCAACTGGTGACGGCGTGGGAGGGATTGTGATAAGTGGGTCAGTGACAAATTGGAACAGTTTATGAACAGGTTCACGATTAATAATTTAAAAAGGTTCAGTAGCATTTCAATAGTTTTAAGCGTCATTTCTTTTTATTATATAAATCCGATTTTTTTATTACATGCACAGGAATCGAAAGAAATGAAAAAATCTTCAGATCCTAGTGG
>JACQQR010000143.1 GCA_016206875.1 Candidatus Omnitrophota bacterium | reverse complement strand
CTAAAGTGACAGTCACTTTTATTATTGCGCAGGCACTTCTCCAGAGCGGTTTTGTGTCGCTAAAATTCCCAAAGCCAAATAAAGACCCGTCAAGATGAAGGCGGTTAAGGGATTTAAGGCCAAACCGACTCTTGGAATAAAAAGACTGAACACTTGAAGCACTGTGACGGGTGTGAGTGCGAACATGGAAAGCGCAAGCAGGCTTCCATACTGAAGTTTTTCGCGACGGAACAAATTTAAGAGCAAGGCAACGAGGCTATAGACGAGCGCCGCCAAAATTTTCCACAGGAAAAAAGTGAAAAAAACGACGATAAAAATTACCGGGTGCGCAAAAGGCATCACCCTTTTATACATCGCATGAACGGAGTCCCCGGTAAGCGTGACGTCTTTCCACTTTGTCTTTTCTTCTTCATTTTTGGGCACAAGTTCCACCACGCGGAAATCATTCGCATTTCCGCCGCGGAAAAGCGCTTTCGTTTTGGTGATGTAGAGCCAAGTATCCGGAATGTCTCCGATTTCGTTCTTGGTGGCATCCAAGATAAGCACAGAACCGTATTCAGAGCTTTTCATTTCAAAAGGCTGAGCAGCTTTCGTAACCACTCCCTCCCGGGTAAATGTCATCTGAGGCAGATTCGTGGTAAACCACCCTTCAAAGCGATCCAAGGCCGGCTTAAATGGCAGCCAAAGAGTTACCAGAAGAATCAATCCGTAAAGAAAAGCGAGATAAGCCAAATATAAGAAACCTTTTCCCAAGCGCGAATGAATGATGCGCCGGTAAAAAGACACGCTGAAAAATGAGAACACAGGCCCGAGCAAAATATCCATCTTGGAGAACTCCTTTCGATAAAAAGCGCTGAACAGTTTTTCTGATGCCTTGTATCTCGGCCAGACGAGGAGAATACTTTAAAATTGGGTGAGGGCGCGGAACTCTTTGATGCGCTCTTCGATTTCCGTAGATTTGAGCTTCCGGAGCCGATCCAGACTGAATTCTTCAACGGTAAACGACGCCATAATGCTGCCGTACGCCACGGCCTTTTTGAGTGTTTCAAACGTAATGGCCTTCGCCCGGGATATGTAGCCCATCATGCCTCCGGCGAAGGTGTCTCCGGCTCCGGTCGGGTCAAACACGCTTTCCAGGGGAAACGCCGGCAGCGCAAAAAACTGATCCCGGAAAAACAGCAGCACGCCATGTTCGCCTTTTTTGATCACAATAATGTCCGGACCCATGTCCCGGATTTTGCGCGCGGCCTTAATCAGATTGTTCTCTCCCGTTAGCTCGCGCGCCTCTCCGTCATTTAAAACGACCAAATCCACATGACGGATTACGGCCTTAAGTTCGGTGAGCTTATTTTGTATCCAGAAATTCATGGTGTCTAAAGCAACGAGTTTAAGACGCGGCCTGGCCACTTGGCTGAGCACTTTCATTTGAAGCGCGGGATCAAAATTCGCGAGAAATAAATAATCCAGTTTCCCGTTGGACCCAACCTCCGGCGAAAAATCTAAAAGCACATTCAAATGAGTTTCCAACGTTTCCGCATTGTTCAAATCAAAATTGTATCTTCCCTTCCACCGGAACGTTTTCCCTGAAGCGTTCGTCTCAAGCCCGTCCAAATTGATATTTCTTTCTTCCAGAACCGCCCGGTATTTTTTTGGAAAATCATTTCCGACTACGGCAACCAGCCGGACCGGCGTAAAAAAACTGGCTGAATAAGAAAAGTAAGAAGCTGAGCCTCCGAAGCATTCATCGCGCTTGCCAAAAGGAGTTTCCACAGAGTCAATCGCCACTGTGCCCACCACCAAAAGTGGATTTTGAATTTTTTTCGTCACAATACCTCCTCTGTTTGTCATTCTTCCTCTTCGCTACACTCAGAGTCACAACGACAGCAACGCATGGAATGTTCTACAATTTTAACTAATTCTTTTGCTGCTTCGCGTACATCCGGCGCTTTAAAAATGGCTCGCACCACGGCAATGGATCTGGCTCCGCGGGCAATTACTTCCCCGGCATTAGAGGAATCTATACCCCCAATCGCCGCAAAAGGAATTCGAATGCGTTTGGCTACTTGCGAAACTAACCGTAACCCCACAGGCGCATATCCGGGCTTGGTCGGCGTGCCAAACACAGGGCCCACGCCGATATAGTCGTGGCCTTCCCGCTCCGCCCGAAGCGCCTGAGCGAGACTATGCGT
>JACQQR010000157.1 GCA_016206875.1 Candidatus Omnitrophota bacterium | reverse complement strand
CGCTTCATCTGTTTCGGTGATGACAAGAGCATTCTCTCCTTCCACGAGCGTAACCGCCCGCTGCTTGGCAATGCCGTCGACCGTATATTCCAGCGTGTAGTCGGCGTTGTTGGTGAGAGATGCGGAAGTGACAGTCACCAACGGGGCAATCGTGTCTAGCGTCACGGTGAAGTTCTGCGTACTCGAGTTTCCCGCTTCATCTGTTTCGGTGATGACAAGAGCATTCTCTCCTTCCACGAGCGTCACGGCTTGCTGTTTTGCGACACCGTCGACGGTATATTCCAGCGTGTAATCGGCGTTGTTGGTGACAGTCACTGAAGTGACAGTCACCAACGGGGCAATCGTGTCCAGCGTCACTCGATACGGGACTTCCGTTACATTGCTTGCGCGGTCGGATACGCGAAGCGTCAGTTGATTTTCGCCCTCTTCAAGCTGGAACTGTTGGGCGCCTTCTTGGCCGTCAGCACGATAGGCGATTGTGAAATTTCTTTGCTTGGTAAGGGTTTGCGTGGTGAGAATTTCTATACTGGGACCCGTTACATCTTCTACCCACAGCCCGTACTCCATCACCAAATGCGCGGCAGCACCGGCCGGTAAACGCGTATTCTTCTGCGCGACAAATTGGATTTCTGTTACTTGGGTGCTATCGATTAAACCCGAAACCCGGGACAAATCAATTTCGTAATACCCCTTCACGCGAGACGGGATACCTTTAATTTTCAATTCCACCTCTTGGCCCGCCGCATCCTTCACCGTTACATCCAGCGCAGTGACATCTCCCTCGAGACTGAATGCGAGAATCGGATTGGATTGCCAATTGTGAGACGGTGAAAAGGAAAATACGGGGCCTCGAACTTTTTTACTGCGCAAATCCGCATAATCTATTTCTACTTTCCCCGAGTCCAAATACGTAATCTGGGCGTTTGGATCGCTCCCCGCGCTAATTGTAGGCAGCGTGCCGTCAGAAAGGGAAAACTCTCTCATGTCTTTTTCGCGAAAATTCTCCGCATTCATAGGCTTGCGCTCGAAATCAAAAAGGCCATTGGCATACACTCTGAGATAGCCCTCGCTTTCGCCGCTGCCAGTTTTATCCACGATAAATGAAATATTTTTGATACGGGTCCAATCGATTTCAGAAGAGAAGAGCGATTTGGAAACCTCAAAGATTTGTTTCTCCCTAAAGGAGGGGTCGTCATAATTGAGATAAACACCTTCTCGTGTGAGGTCCCCGTCTTCCACCTCCATCCGCACGCGGCCTGCTTCGGTGCGAATGCCAAAAATCAAAGTATCTAGAGAACTTAAATCCGCGCTTGGGCTGGGCCCCAGACCCAGACCTTCATAATTCAGCGTCACTCCGGCTTGGGCATCGCCCATCGAGCCTAAAAAATCATATTGCACACTGATCCCGGTTGAGGAAAGCGAGGAAAAATGCGTGCCGGCTAGGGAACCATTAAGAATTTGGACGGCAGGTTCGCTGGGGAGGCGCGTGATATCGGCTGAGGAAAGAGCCGGATTTTTCGGGACAGTTGGATAATCTAATTCATACTGCACTATCCAGTTTTTCTTTACCGGGTACCCATCGCTAGTTACTTCATTAATTTGAATTTCATTCAGGCCCAAATTCAGCGTGTACGATGAAGTTTTCCGGACACCTTGAAATTCGTATTCCAGGATGTAATCGGCTTGATGTGCTAAAGCGGGTGATGTTACTTGAATTGGGGGTAAAGCCGATTCGGGTTTGACAAAACCATAGCGCAAACTGAGTGTTGCCGTTTCTCCTGCTTGAAGACTGGAATTTTTTTCCGCTCGTAAGCTTACGCTCTGAATTGAGTTTAAATCCAAACCCGCAATCCGGCTTAAATCGATCCCATATAAAGTTTCGCCGGATTTTGAAATGGAGTAGAGCGAACTAACGCGCTTTACTCCCCGACCATCTGCAATTTCAAGCCGGAGATCTTTTACGGAGCCTTGGGCCCAAATTCCAAGAACCGGCTCTTTGGTAAAATCGATGCCGCTTATATCAAGCACCGGCCCTTCTACGGCCCCAGAGCGCAGGCCGTCAAACTCCATCACCAGTTTCCCCGCTCGGTTTTCCACGATGCGGCTTGAGCGGCTGTCTGTCACGATGGCCTCCCCGTCTCTAAGAGAACGGAAGGAATAACCCTCATTATTTGTGATCTTTTGCGCGCTTTGGCTTTGTAAGCCTTTCAAATTGATTTTGAAAATCCCCTCTTCCCTTCCTCCCGCATCTCCTTTATCCATGCTGAAACTGATTTTGGTTACTTGAGTCCAATCGAAAGATGAGAACTGAGAAAAGAAAAAATCATTCTTTGGAATTTCGTAAAGCCGCGCAACATTTCCTCCCGCATTCATTAAATAAGCCCGCGCGCTAGTGCCGTGTACATCCTCCACAGTGACCAAAACTCGCGAGGCTTCGGTGCGCAGACCCGCCTTCAGGCTGTCAAGCGCGCTTAAGTCAGCCGATACGGATGGTGGGACACCCAGTCCATCAAAACGGTACTCTACCCCCACCCGGTTTTGTGTGTTTCTTAAGTCATAGCGGGTTTCCATCCAGTTACTATTCAACGCTAGAAATTGTATTGCAGACGATTGATTGTTCAGTACTGCCGGCTCTTCCACCACGCCTGCCCAGGGAGTTTGGGGGAGCTGGCTTGCTTCGGAAGTCCGGAAAGGCTGGGGGGCCGGCTGAATTTGGGGGATGAGGTCATAAAATACATTCCAGATTAATTCTGTTTCGTTGCCGGCCAAGTCAGTCTCGGTAATACGAATTTCATTATTGCCCGGATTGAGTGAAACAAATTTTGTTTTTAAAACGCCGTCGATTGCGTACTTTAACTCATACTGCGCTTCGGGGGATAGCGCGCTTGATGTTACAGAAATAACCGGGGGCTCTCTATCCAGCTCGATTTGAAAACCGCGGCGGACGGCGCCTTCGGTGATCTCAACGCGGTTTATGCCATCCGCAAGCTGAAAACTTTGAGTTTTGATTTGTCCCTCAAATGAATAGGAGAAGGCGTAATTAGCTTGATTCGTAATAAGGCTTGAGACGGCTTCAATGCCGCTTGTCTCCCACACGCCGAATGCTGCGGAAAGTTTGCCCGGGCCCGGCGCCGTATAACTTGCATTCGGAAACGCATAAATCTTGATTCTTTTTAAATGTGCCGGCGCCATCCCATTACTTGTGAGGCGGCTGAGGTCTATCACATAATCATTAATGTTAGAGCTTTCGATGCCCTCCAAATAGAGGATGTTTGTTTTTCCGTTCGCGTCTTCCAGGGTAAGGCGTAATTTACTTGTGTCGCCTTGGAGGCTGAATCCCAAGTAGGGCTTAGTGGAGAAATCATAATCTCCAAGTTCAATAGAAACTTCTCCGCCCCGCGTTTTCAAATTGCTAAATTCCAATTCAAAACTTTCTGCGGTTGAAGAAACAATTCGTACATGCCGGGTGGTGGGATGCGTTAGAGAAGAAGCGTTTTCCAACGGTTTTTGGACATAGCCTTCGAGGCGAGGGTCCCATGGTTTGATTTTGCTCGCATAAAGGCCTTTGGCAAAAACCGTAAAATCCCCGATTTCTTTTCCTCGTGCCAAATCCTGGCCATAAAGCCAAAATTGAAGATGGCTGACTTGACTCAGGTCGGCTTCACCGGTAAGGGAAGAGTGCTGAATGCGGTAATAAGCCGTATTTCTTCCTTGAGTTTCAAGCCACACACGGCTTACGCGTCCTTGAATATCATGGATTTCCAAAAGCACGCGGGAAGCCGGCGCCTTCATACCCACCTCAATGGGCTCCTTGCTTAAATCAAAGGATGAAACCGGCGGATAACCGAGTCCTTGATAAAGAAGCGTAATGCCAGCTCGTGCACCCGCCTGGCCGGTGAGGTTATACTGAATCGCTATTTCATCCTCATCCGTTTTCTTGAAAGTAGTTAGCGGCGCACTTCCTTCACTCACACGCCCCACGGGCGTGCCGGAAAGAGCTTTCATTTTGCTTAAAGATAAAGATCGTTCAGGGCCAAGTGTCCCCACTTCCTGAAACGGGGCACTTTCCGGCGAATCTTCACCGGCTTCACTCATCGTAGAATTGCCGGACAAGAATGAATTCGTATTCGCCTGGCTATCGGGCTCGAAACTAGACGGGTTGGTTTGAGTTTGAGAATTATTCGGAGAACTTTGTGTTACCGGAAGCTCGGGCAAAGGCGAAGTTAAAAGGGCCGGATCGGCTAAAACAATCTGCTCGACAGAAAAGAAAACGAGAGTCAATGAAGAAATAATTTTGAGGAATTTCTTGAATCGTGCTCTGTAATCCAAGGCGGGTTTTTCCTTTTCCCCTTCAGAATTCGAGAAAACAATATAACCCAATTTTTCAAAAAATCAAACTTTATTTTAAATTACTGTCAGTGAAGGGGGGGGGGGGAGATGAAGTTAAGGGGTACATGACCGCGGGTGCCATGCGTTTTTTTGTCACCCCCGCGAAAGCGGGGGTCCAGCGACTTGAGCTTTGTTGCAATGCAAAAGTCGCTGGATTCCCGCTTCCGCGGGAATGACAAATAATTCAGTAATCAAGCCATTTGATGGAGTTGGCGGGAATGGAGGGCTCTTTCTAGACAAGCGGGCGCGGGATACGCGGGATGGGAATAAATTTGAATGGGTTCTGATGAGGGCAAAGACTGCTTTTCTTCCTGCGCCAGCAATGCTGCATAAATCGACGGAAAATATTCGGCTAAATCGGCGCCTACAAATCCTGTGATTCTGTTTACTCTGCGAACTGTTTCTAGTTTGTGGCCGTAGCCTCTCCGGAAAGAGGATTCGCGGGAATCCACTAGCCTTTCATTGCCCAAACTGTTGGCGCTGTTGGCGCCGAGATCAATGCCTTCGCTAAATGGTTTGCCTCCATTGAAACGCCTTTCGATTTCCGCAAGTTCCTCGCGCGTGGCGGTAGAGTCAGGATGCACATATCTCATAGCCCAATACTTCCACATTTCGGGATTTTGTCGAGGATCGGTATCTACTTGGCCGCTAGCGGCCAATTTCTGCAATTTCGTAAAAGCAACGGACAACACCTTGTGCTCTCTTGTTATTCCCTCGCCCTCAAACTCAGGAGTAAGATAATCCTCTAAAGTCTCCGGGGTAGCGCCGGAGCGAAGCGCTTCCGCATCCAAATCGTGCTCGCCGGAAAAGAATCCTCCCGTATCTTCACCCATAAGCTCTTTGATTCTGGCTATATATTCTCCTTTGGTGAATTGGCCGCGCTCAACGGTTATCAACAGGCGCTTTTCTAGAAAAGTTTTTTTATCAGTCATAAAAGTTGTCCACGATTGTTGCAGCAATTCTCGCATTTTCTCCATTCTTCGAGTCACTCCGGGATGCGTTTGATTCTGCTGCGGCAATGGTTGGGGAAAAGTAATAGAGAGGTCGCGTGTGCCGCTAGAAAAATGCTTCAATAAAATGCGGAAGACAAACCGAAAAAATCCGGGGCTGGATTCGCCATACGCCTGTGATGTAACAGCTGCAATACCTGTAAGTTGCACAAAGTCATCTACAGCCCAAAATAAACAATTGAAAATTTCTTTGAAATTTACTGCGTATTTATCGTCCAAGAAGATAGTGTCTTGCGGAATGGCATTACCGTATTCCGTAATTATTGCTGAGCCAATTTTAAATTTCAACTGCCCGACTTTCTGCAGGGTTTCTGAAATAACGTCGGGACGAAACTGCCTGCGCATTACTCGAGCTTCAAGCACCTCCAGTTGAGCCAGCAGCTCCTCGCCTGCTTTACGGACTTGTGAATATCTCTTTAAAGAAACCGAGCATTTCAGAATTGCCAGAACCAGCACGCGCACGGAATGAATCCAGAAATTGGGATCGCTTTCGCGCGCCGTTACATCCAACGACTCGTCTTCGGGAAAATCATCCCCGTACAGCGGAAGGTATTGGGTGCGGATTAAATCTAAAGCCAAAATATCTTGTTCAATTTGTCGCGCTTTATTGCGCATGGCACTGACTTTTTTTCTGGCCCTGATTTTTTTGATTTCATCCCGTATGGCTTTCATGCTTCCGGGAGCAATCTCACAAACCTCCAGCCATCCTACTTTTCTTTTCTCGATTTCCTGATTCAGCTCTCTTAGTTTTGCTTCCAACATAATTTCAAGCGCTGAGTGAACGGCACTAGCCTGTTCTTCGCTGAGAACCCCTATTGTTCCAGACCCTTTGAGTTGAAGATTTTCATTGGCAGCTACCCTACTCTTCATTTCCCTGATCCAGCGTTCCACTATCGGACAGCCTTCACGGAATAATAGGCCGTGATTCAGATTGCGTTCAATTTGTTCTTTATCTTCAAAGGGAATTAGATTTCTTTCTGAAAGGTACCGCATTCGAAAGTAATAAAGAGCCCAGAATTTATGGCGGGCATTTTCCGGTAATCTTGCATGTAACTTTCCTTGATGATGGGACTGTCTGGCTATGCGGTACGTAAGATGAGTGCCCTTAGACAATGTCTCCGCCAAGGAAGCATCTCCAACTATGTCCTCATGACCCGCATTGGTTACGGGAAAACCGATTTCCGAACGTACCCAAAAACAAGCTTGCCCTGAAAATATAGTTCGAAACCCCTCTTGAACCTGAGCCACCATTTTTTCAGTTCTTTTCTTTCTTTCCAACAACAACAAAGGAGGCAACTCCACGGAAAGAAAAGGTTGATTCTGCCGTGCTTGCTCCGGAATTTCTTCTTGCGGACTTTCGGGAGAAGCCATGATAGATCCCCCCACTAGTGTTCGATATTGGGCCCATAAAACTTCCGGACGGGTTTCTCCGAACTGCCCAAGAAGAGAAAAATTGTGGCTGGCTATAGTCAAACTGTAATCTAAAAGTGAAAGTAAGTATTGAAACGCCCCATTGGCATCGGGGCCATCCTTAAGTATGGAAGCCTGATCCGGGTTTTCACTATGTGCTGCGCTGAATAATGCATCGAAATATCCCCGCAGCCCTTGTATATGCCTTTTAAATCGTTCCACATCCTCTTTTTCTAAATAATGTTCCCGAGAATTTTGCAATATTTGATAGAACGCAACCATCGCGACTTTAAAAGCATCATTTTTTTCAACCAAGGGTTCTGCGCTGCGAATCATGCCCAACACCAGCGCCCACACGGAATCAATCCAGGCTTGATAGTCATCTGATTCTTGCGGCGCGGTCATTGCGCCCAATCGAGAAGAAAAAATAGGAAGTGACTTTACAAAACTCAGGTAATTGTCCTTTTCAATCATCTCCAAGATTTCATCGCGACGGGCGTCTAAAGCTGCTTCGGTCATATCGTCTTTGATACGGGTATCCATGCGCGAGTGCATTTGACTCACGTGCTTATCATTCAGTTTCCATTCCTCCGCTAACTCCTCACGCCTTCTGTCTATTTCAACTTCTGCAGCTTCGATTTTCTCTTTGAGCGCCTCCCCCAACCGGCGGCGTATTGCCGCCACGTATTCGTGACTTGCATAATGGATTGCGGGAGCCGCGAAAACCGGCTCTTCAACCCTGTCTCGCGCCTCATCACCGTTAGACGTGCCGGGAGAATTTGCTTGAGAAGAAACCTGCTCTGCCGGCTGCTCGCTCCACAAATTTGCCAAAAATGCGCTGATAGCATCACGACGTTTTTTATAATCGGCGGCGGTTGTGTAAGCCCAACGAACCCATCTTTCTCCTTCTCCTTCTCCTTCTCCTTCTCCTTCCTCACCATTTTCCTCCACCACAACGTGCCCGTTTCCTCGCAACAGTTCTATAGCTCCGGCAAATTCTGCCGGACCCAGAGCAGTTTTTGCTTGCAAATCACCGGCTCGAATTCTACTTTCTTTTTTCGCCGCGGCCTCCAATATTATTTTCAAAACAGTTGTTGCATGGGGATCGTTTTCCACTAACAAAGCAGCAGTCAACAATTTTTCTTCTAGTTCGTCGTTTGATAAATTCGCTGGGAGTTTTGTCATTCCCGCGGAAGCGGGAATCCAGTGACTTTTGCCACGTGATTTGAAGTCACTGGACCCCCGCTTTCGCGGGGGTGACAAATCGTGCATAAATTGACCGGACGCAGCACTAGACCCACTTGAATCGCCTCCATTCTTTTTTGCCTGTGCCGTCGCCGCGTGAAGCTCGGCCAATACTTCCTCCACATAGGCAAGAGTAGGCATGTCTGTAAAACCGGCTTCTTTTGCCTTCGTTGCCATTGATTTTAAAAAGGTTGTTCGCCTTTTAGTCAAAACCTGATCCCCATGCCCCCCTTTTCCGTCTAAACGTCGATGCAGTTGCTGCTTATTTTCGAATAAGGCTTCTTTCAACTCTTTTCCATGAAGCCCCGATTCCCCTAAATTTTTCTTCTTCCACATAAAAAACCGGCGCAGCTTCCCCGCTTCTCCTTGATCGGGCCAAGTCTCGGGATCATATAAATCCACTTTGCCCAGGCTGCCGGCCGTAAGCTGGATGCCTTCGCTAAAGGGTCGCCCGCCATTAAGCCGTTTTTCGATGGCGAGCATGTCTTCAGGCGTGGCAGTGGATTTGGGGTGCGCATATCTCCAAGCCCAATATTTCCATAATTCCGGATTTTTATCCGGATCTAAATCAACTACTCCTTGCCTATCTAATGCCTCAAAACCTGCTAAGGTGGCGATATGCGAATAATGGACTTCACCTCGAACGCCTCGCGGGAAAGCATCATCTAGCTGCCTAGCAATGTCCTCACGTTGTATCTCTACAAGATTTTCTCTCCCCCGCCCGGTTACCCAAATGCTGCCTTCTCTTGGAGCCAATTTTTGCATCTCCAAAACTGCATTTTTCGCTTCGGCTATTCCCTGTTCGAGCGCAAAATACATGTTCATTTTCCTTAGAACAAAATATGCATTACCTGCGAACATGCTTCTAACCTCCCGGTCCAGCGCATGGCCCAAATGCAGCAGCCGCGAATGAGACACTTCTTCGGGAACGTCTTGGGGCCCGGAAATAGCAAGCTGAAAGTGATAGCCTTGTTCATTCAACATTTCATCAAACCAAAATGCGTGGAATAATTTTTGGAATATTAAATGAATAAATCCGGCATTGGTTTCTCCCGCCTCACACGCTGCGCGCACAGCCACTCTCATAAGTAGAGTCAGAAAAAATAGATGCAAAAAGAACAGATGAAACGCGGGAACAGCTTTCGACGAAATTTTTTCATCGCGCAACACACTGCCTTGCGGAATGGCGTGACCATATCGAAGTGAAATGCTTTGTTCTATCGCCTGATAGAACTCGGGAATTGCGCCTCCAAGAGCAGTGAATAAGTCCATAGTGGGCGCATCGCTTTGCTGCAATAGATTCAATACATTCTGGGCAGCCAGTTTTATTTTCCCATTCTCATCCAAGAATCGAGTGGTATGAACCATTGCCAAAATCAACGCACAGATTGCGTTTACCCAGAATCGAGGATTGCTTTCTCGAGAAGCGGCATCGGGAACAGGCAACCCGGCGGCAGCGGGCGCTCGGTCAGATATTCGCTCATCGGTAAAAATCGGAATAGCACCCGTCCGCTTCAGGTGACCGGACAAAGCATCAATTTCTTTTTGCAGCCATCTTGCCCAAAGCCTCGCCTCGATTTCTGATCTTACTTTGAGTTTGCTAATTGCCTTACGTACTTTTTGCACAGCTTGAGAATCCAGCTCCCATACTTCCCAGCGTTCGCTTCGTAATGATTCAATCTCATCCCGCAATTTTCCCAATTGCTGATGCAGTCTTTCTCCAAATATCCGGCGTAAGCGCTGAACTTGAGTGCCTTCGACTTCACCGGCCGGAATCAGTTCCGAATCGGGAGGAAAAGAAGATGCCGGAACTGCCTGTTCCCATTTTTGAATTAAGGGGCAGCCCTCCTGAAATCTTTTTCCGCAATTCAATGTTTTTTCTATGGCCCCGATTTCTTCTGGATCCCCTAAGATATGCCTCTCCTTGACATAAAACACGGCGAAAAACTTGTACATTGCGGGCGATTTCGATGGTGTGGCCTTCACGGTTCTCTGGCGATAGTCTTGTTTCATGGATTGATAACTTGTGTAGGCCAATTGTTTTTGCCCGGGGATTATGCCTTTGATTGCGGCATCTGTTGCTTCAGGATCTTCGGACGGGAAAAATATAGGCGTGTCCGTTAGGGAACCTGGCATCGCCTCAGAAACTTTTGCAATGTTTCTGATATAACGCACAGCATCTTGTTCTTTTCTATCCAATTCTGATCCCAGCCTCAAAGCACCTATAGTGCGTAACGATGCACTCTGTGATTT
>JACQQR010000023.1 GCA_016206875.1 Candidatus Omnitrophota bacterium | reverse complement strand
GGGGGTGAGGAGCAGATCAAAAGAGACATTGCCGCCGGATTTCTCATGCGTAAAGAAGGCCAGTTATGGGCGCCCATCATTCGCAATCCGGCCATTGAAAGGTACCCCGACATTCATGGCCGGTCGATGTGGAGTTTCCCCTACCAGGATTTGGATCTGTCCGGGCAATATCAAACAACTGTATGCGTGTTAAAAGGCGCCGGCCTGCATCAGGCCATAAACGGCGTTCCTTTCTATTACGACAATAATTCCGAAGAAGACAGTGGGCTATTCCGTGGTGGGCATGAAGAATTGTCGGCGCGTCATGAAGCCCAGGTAGCTTTGGATCTTCACCGGGAATTTGCCACAGCGCTAGATGAGGGCGATCCTCATGTGCTGAAGGCCGTGGGGAAATATGGCATTACCGAGCTGCCACTGCTCCGGCCACGCTACCTGTTACGGCCGCTCAAAATTCCGGTGTTATTGCCAGGGAAAAAGAAGCCTGTTCTTATCGAGCCGGAAGAGGCTTTAAAAAGGGCCGGCGTGCCCAAGGCCGTGCGCAAACAGCAAATTGTTTTTGTGTACAACGTGCCGGTGAATAGAAGGATAGACGAGATTCATTCTCAAATTGGATATTATGACGAAGAGGGCACGTATTGGACCGACAGCCCAACAAGACCCGCAGTGAATGCAATGGATAAATATTATCCCACCAATCCAGGGGTCGTGAAGCTGGAAAGAAAGGATGATATTTTGACGCAATTTGCGGCCCGGTTTGCGCTGGTGATGTATTTAGCCCACCGCCGGCTGAATTATACATTTGGTTATTGGGGTGCCGATGGCACCATTCGAACCTCGATTACCTTCCAGAATACTACTATTTCCGGCCACACGGTTGATTTGGAATCGGTTCGGACTGGTTTACCAAATACCTGGTTGGTGCTGATGCAGCAAAACGACCTATGGAATGGTTATCATCTGATTTCTGATTTGGCCAAAAAATTGGATGCCGCCCCTACTCGTGGGGGACAGACATTCGACGGCGTTTATTTCGGTGATGTGTTGACGTGGCCTACCCCATCGATGCTGAATTATTGGGTGCACCGCGCGCCCGAGTGGCGGCGGGTAAATAGAGCTTTTAAAAGAAAATTGGCCCGGCTGTTGGATGGGCTCGGTTCACTTTCACGTTCCGAATGGCTTTTAGTCACTCAGCGGGTGATTGCGCACTACATTAAACATCAATGGCTAGCGGGCAAAAGCCGTGAAGAAACGATTCCGCAAGTTGAACAATATATCAACAGTTTTCAATGTACGGCAGCACCTGCAGCACATCTTTCACACGACGATTCTATTTTATCCACTCTTGATCGTCATTCTGCCGCCGGTGCTTTGGTGGGTTATCTCATGAGCGAATATGACATCACCCAAGGGCAAAAAGGGGTACAGCAGAAAAAGAAACGGTCCCGAAAAACGGCTAAAGCCGCCGGCCAGAGCTTGGGTGTGTCGATGGAAGACACCGTCAACGACTTGATGAATGGCCGGTGGGATTTGTGGCATCAGTACATCCAGGAAGCGACGGCAGAAACGCGCCGGACAGGCCTTCATCTGGCCAAAGATTTGATTTTGGATCGCTGCGTGGCTGTGGTTGTTCAGGCTGCTGAGGTCGAAGGGGCTTATGATTTATCGGAGGATGATTTTACCCAGGCTTATGATGAACTAAGCGGCAGCTCACTGCACGATTTGTGGCTGGATTGGCGCCGGGCTGAGCAAGAGGCAGGTTTAGATCTTGATGATTACAGGGACGGCGAGAGGGATGACGGCTGTAAAACATCTCTTTTGGTGCCTCATTATTTCTTTTCGGGCTATGCCCCCGGCGTTGTGCGATTGGTGGAAGGGGAGGCGGAGAAAAACTCTAGGTATTCTGAACAGACAGCCGCTTATGCCGCCGCTCAAGCATTTCTGCAACAGCTGCCTGAAAATTTGGCCAGGGAAATGGAGTGGATGTTTGATCCTTCTACTGCTCGAGATTCCGAGGCAGGTTGGTATGCGGCATCACTCAAGAACAGCATGCAGACTGTGTTTGGTCTGACCGTACATGCCCC
>JACQQR010000156.1 GCA_016206875.1 Candidatus Omnitrophota bacterium | reverse complement strand
CGGCGGCACCGCGCATTTTACCTACGATGAGTTAGGCCAGGTGATCCATAAAGAACAAGTCATCGATGAACAAACCACGTATACCTCTTCGGCCACTTTTGATGCCCTGGGCCGGCCGGTCACCGTGACCTACCCCGATCTTGAAGTGATCAACTACGAATATAATAATTTTGGCGACGTGGAAAAAATCTATTCCGATCAGACGCAGTACGTGGTTCAGGCGGATTACAATCCGTCGGGTCAGTTGACCACCCTTAAATATGGCAACGGCTCCGAGACCAATTACGATTACGATCTTAAAACACTAAGGCTGAAACATTTAGATACTAATTCCGCGGGAACCGCTATTCAAAATTTTGATTACACCTTTGATCAGGCGGGCAATGTTAAGAGTATCACGGATCATGTCAATACAGCGTCGCAAACCTTTGGCTATGACAATTTGTATCGGCTGACGAACGCCGTTGGGGCCAGTTACGGCACACATCAGTTCGAATACGATCCCATCGGCAACCGCACCGCGCAGATCAAGAATGACGAGCGCACGGATTATTTTTACGGGGAGAATAACGGCCCTGTCCACGCGGTCACTTCCGCTAAAATTGACGGACAGACCAAAGCGGCTTACCGTTACGATGCCAACGGCAATATGCGGGAGAAGTGGACGCCGGACAAAGGGATTGCCAATTACGAGTTTAATCCCGAAAACAGGCTCGCCGTGGTCGATGAATTTGACAGCCAGCCCCACACCATCACCTTAAATTTCCAGCCGGGATGGAATTTCTTTTCTCTGCCGTATCTGCCGGCGGATACGAAGATTGCCTCTGTTTTTGCCGCTTTAACTTACGGCGTGGACTACAAACAAATTTCCCATTTTAATGCGTCCACTCAAAATTTTGAACACTTTGTCAACGATCCCGATTTCAATGATTTCGATACTTTTGAATACGGCCGCGGATATTTGATTTGGGTGGAGAATCCCGCTGGCGTTAATATCACGGTGACCGGAAAACTTCCCTCGGATGATGTCGTTGTGCCGATCAAAAGCGGAAATAATTTGATTTCCTTCGCGATCTCCGATGAGGCCGGGGTGGAGGCGAGCAAAGTTTTAGAAGATTTGAAGCAGGGCGAAGATTACTCGGACCTTGTAGAGTATACGCCGGCCGGCTATGTCTCGGTCCTGGGCGGCAAGGTTTATCCGGGGAAGGCTTATTACCTCAAGGCCCTTCAGGATTTTGATTTCAATCTGGCGCCTACGACCGAGACCACACAATTTATTTATGACTCGAATGGAGCCCGTGTTAAGAAAATCATGGGCACGGATTCCATTACCTATTTCGGTGAAGATTTTGAGGTGGCTAAATATTTAGGAACGGGGTTCGCGGCGGCCTATACGACCGTGACCAGCAAATATCTTTTCTTAGGCGGCCGGCGGATTGCGGCGACAGAAAATGACGGGACGGAGGTTAAAACTTATTATTATCATTCTGATCACTTAGGCGGCTCGAACACCATCACGGATGAAAACGGCAGGCAGGTGGAACTGGTCGAGTACACGCCGTACGGCGAGATCAGCCGCCATGAAGTCGATCCTGAGACCCGCGAACGCCGGCACAAATTCACCGGTCAGGAACAGGACAAGGAAACGGGCCTCTACTACTACGGCGCGCGCTACTACGATCCCGAAATCGGGCGTTTTATTTCCCCGGATTCTTTTGTTCAAGATCCCTCAGATCCACAGAGCTTTAACCGCTACGCTTACGCCCGTAACAATCCAGTTAATCTGATTGATCCAACAGGGAATTTCTGGGAAACATTTCTTGCGGTTATGTGGGTTATCAGCCAAATTGCGGCGTGGGTTTCCTTAGGCGCGACAATTGTGAGCATGATTGCCTATTATTCTGGAGATTATGAGACAGCGTCTTTATTCTCAGATATCGCAAGAATAGCGGGGATAGTCTCCACGGTCACTGGGAGTATAGCGAAAATAGGTAATATTTTTACGACACCTACAGCAACAGCAGAACAAGGGGTCACTAATGCTGCCCCTAAAAAAGTATTCGGCCTTTTTTCAGTAGAGATACCAGAATTCGGAGTTTTAGATGTTTTAGATATTGCCGCTATTGGTTTTGCTGATACATCAGCGGGTCCTATTTTGAATAATATGAAATTAGCCGTGAGCGCCTGGAATATGCTAACTTCAATGAATGGGAATAAAACTTCTGATAATCCTACAGACGATTCTTCAGTAGAAGTTTATCATAGAGGGCTAGAAGGGGAAAATGGCCAACCAAAACCGGGGAGAGTTCATCCTTTTATGAGAGATAAATGGAGCGGGGAATTCCATGAATTACAGACTGTTAAAGTTGGGAATAAATCTGTTATAAAGATTTTAGAAGGCGACATGAGTAAAATGAGTAAGGGTACACAGATATATTGGGCATCCAACCCCAGGGCAGACCAGATCATAAATGTTTCTAAGAGTAAATTTTATTCTGCGATTAAAAGTTATAAAGGTACACTTGAAGGCATGCCCTATAAACTTTTAAATCCAGGGCTAAATATACATAAGTATAATTG